>NZ_JBEXKG010000096.1:0-30180 GCF_040609555.1 Streptomyces sp. NPDC004658 | reverse complement strand
GCGCAGCGCCGGCCCGGCGAGCAGGCCCGCCGCCGCCGAACCGGCGCCCTGGGCGGCGTACAGCACGCCCGCGTAGGCGGGGGAGTGGCCGAGGCGGTCGACCACGGCGTACACCGTGGTGCTGCCGAGCGCCGTCAGCAGCATCGTCGTACCGCCCGCCAGGACCAGTGCGCGCAGCGCGGGGTGGCCCCACAGGTGCCGGACCCCCTCCGCCGTCTCCTCCCGCCAGCCGGCGCCGGACCGCGCGGGCGGTTCCTCCCGCACCCGCAGCAGGCCGCACAGCCCGGCGGCGAGCAGGAACGTGACGGCGTCCAGGCAGGCCACGGCCGGGCCGCCCCAGGTCGCGTACAGGCCCGCCCCGGTCAGCGGGGCGACGAGCTTCATGCCCTCGGTGAGCGTCGTCCGCAGGCCGTTGACGTCACCGAGCAGGTCCGGTCCGACGGCCGCCGTCATCAGTGCCGACTCGGCGGCGTCGTGGACGGCGCCGGCCGCGCCGTACACCACCAGGACGGCGAACAGCAGCCACAGGCGGCCGGGGGAGTCGACGGCGAACAGGGCGGGCAGCAGTGCCGCGAGCCCCAGGTTCACCGTGATGAGCAGGGGCTTGCGGCGGAACCGGTCGGCGAGCGTGCCGAGCGCCGGGCCGGCCAGGGTGGGCGCCCACATCGCGAGCAGGCACAGGGCGGCCAGGCCGTCCGACCCGGTCAGCTCCTTCACCCACACACCCGACGCCAGCCACAGCGAGGAGGTACCGAAGCCGGACACCACCAGGCCGGTCAGGCACAGCGCCGCGTTGCGGTCCCGCAGCACGCGGGACACGGTCCAGGAAGTCGTCATGCCCGGTCATCGTGGGCCTAAGGCGGGGGCACGCGGATCGGGCAGGTGCCCTAGGTGCGGTGTCCGCGTACGCCCCGGGGGCCGTACGCGCGCCGGGCGTCGCACCCTCCGCGCCGGCACGCGACGGCGACAATCCGTCGGAACCTGGCACGGGAGCCCCTGGGGCGCCCGGGCCCGGAAACCTACCGTCGACCGCATGCGCTACCTCGCCCCCCTTCTCATCGGCCTGCTCTACGTCACCCTCATGTCCCTCGTCCCGGAGCCCCACCGGCGCCGCCTCAACGCGGTCATGGTGGCCGGTGCCGGAGCCGCCTACCTCAGCGGAGGCGGCCTCGGCGGCTGGGAGTTCGCGTTCACGGCGGTCGCCACCTACGTGGCCTACAGGGGCCTGGACTCGTGGGCCTTCGTCGGCGCCGGCTGGCTGCTGCACACCGCGTGGGACGTCGTCCACCACCTCAAGGGCCACCCGATCGTCCCCTTCGCGCACGACTCGTCGTTCGGTTGCGCGCTGTGCGACCCGGTGATCGCCGTCTGGTGCCTCGGCGGCGGCCGTGCGCCGTGGGAGTGGCTGCGCCGCACCGATGAGTTCCAGGAGACCCGCCGGTCACCCCTTCGTACGGAGAGCGCGACCCTGAAGGAGTGAGCATGACCATGGTGGACCTCGGCCCGCAGACCAGGATCGTGGCCCGGCTCGCGGAGTCGGTGACCGACGAGCAGCTGGCCTCCGCCACACCGTGCCCGGCCCTCGCGGTGCGCCATCTGCTGGGCCATCTGCTGACGCTGTCCGTGGCCTTCCGGGACGCCGCCCGCAAGGACCTCGGCGCGACGACCGACACCGCCCCGGACGCCGCCGCCTGGGACATCGGCCCCGGCTGGCGCGAGGAGCTGCCGAAGGCGCTGGACGAGCTGGCCGACGCCTGGCGCGACCCGGCCGCCTGGACCGGCGACACCCGTGCCGGCGGGGTGGACCTGCCGGGCGCGCTCGCGGGCGCCGTCGTCGCCGACGAGCTGGTGATCCACGGCTGGGACCTGGCCCGCGCCACCGGTCAGGACTACGCCCCGGACCCGGCCGCCCTCGACTCGGCCCTCGTCTTCCTGCGTGCCGCGGCCGACGAGCCCGCCCGCGGTGGCGGCCTGTTCGGCCCGGTGGTCCCGGTCCCGGCGCAGGCGCCCGCGCTGGACCGGGCGGTCGGTCTCAGCGGCCGGGACCCTGGGTGGCCGCACCGCGGCTGACGCCAGGTGGCCCGACCCGGGGTCCGGTCGGCGGTCGCCGGGCGGCGGAAGCGGCGCACGGGGCCTACGGTGACCTTGGGAGGGGCGAGCCGAACGGGTACGGAGGAGCCGCCATGCAGGAGCACTACGTGTGGGTGACGACGCGCCGCCTTCAGCCGGGCACGCTGGAGGACTTCGAGAGCGCCTGGCGCCCGGAGCCCGCACCGCAGGGCCTGCACCGGGCCTACGCCTACTGGTCCGAGGACGGACAGGAGATCACCGGAGTGTCGTTCTGGGACTCGCGGGAGGCATGCGACGCCTGGCGGGCCTCGGAGGCGGAGGCACGGCGGCGGGCGGCCATGGCCCCGTACGTCGCCGAGGAGCGCGAAGGCTTCTACCGCGGCCGCGAACTCGGTCTGCCCAGCACCACCCGCGGGTGAGCGCGGCGGCCCCCGGCCACCCCGCCCAGGTGGAGTCATGAGCGACATCGTCGTCGTGTACGAGCTCGAACAGCCCGTGGCCGCACGCGCCCCCGCGGCCGGACCGCCCGACGCGGAGCGGCTCCCCCGCAGGGTGCACGCGGCGCCCGCCGCCCCCGGCAGGCCCGGCGCCGCCGGCCCGCGGACCCTGTGCGGCAAGGACACCTTCGCCATGACGAAGGCTCCCCCGCCGCCTTCCCGCCCCGGGGAGGCGTGGTACCCCGCCGCCTACGCGTCCCTGGTGTGCCCGGACTGCGACGCGGTGATGGAGATCTGACGGGTGCGGTGAGCCAGGGAGGGGAGCCCGACGTCGTACCCCCTGCCGTGCCGCGGGGTGCCGAAGTGGGGGTGGACGCGGATCCGGAACGTTCCCCGCGTTGCAGCGGCACACGATCCGGCGCGGCCCACCGCGGTCCGGGTTGCCCGTGCGGTGCCCCCTCGCCGATCCGTTCGGCGCCGCCTGCGCGTGCGCGTCCGGCGGGACGGCCCGGCCCGCGCCCGTCCGGCCCGCGCCCGTCCCGGTGCGCGTCACGGCAGCGAACCACGAGTCGCCCCCACCCTCACCCATCCTCTGCCACGTCCTTTGTCAGAAGCATTGACGAAACCCGGGCCCCCTCCTACCTTCAACGCGTCGTACTTCGTACGTCATATATGAGACGCGATATGTGAGATCCGAGAGGGCCGCATGACCTCTGTGCCCACCCCGATCCCGTCCCGCACGCAGTACGTGCTCGACGCGATCAAACACCGCATCCTGACCGGGCGGCTGACACCTGGTCAGGCCCTGGTGGAGACGGAACTGGCCGCGCAGTTCGGGGTGTCCAAGACCCCGGTGCGCGAGGCGCTGAAGACCCTCGCCGGGACCGGCCTGGTGGTGATGAGCCAGTACAAGGGCGTCACCGTGCGCATGGTGGACGCGGACATGGCGCGCGAGGTCTACGACGTACGGCTGCTGCTCGAACCCGAGGCGCTGCGCCGGACCGTCGCGCGAGGCGCCTCCCTCGACGCCGCCCGGGACGCGCTGACCCGCGCCGACACCGCGACCGACACCGCCGAACGCTCCCTCGCCAACCGCGAGTTCCACCGCGCCCTCTACCTGCCGTGCGGCAACCCGCTGCTCGGCCGGATGCTGGACGCGGTCCGCGACCAGGCCGCCCTCGTCTCCGCCGTCGCCTGGGCCGCCGACCCCTCCTGGGAGCGGGAGGCCGCCGAACACCGGGAGATCCTGCGGCTGGCGCTGGACGGTGACGCGGACGGCGCCGCCGACGCCCTGCACGCCCACATCGGCTCCTTCGTCCACCGCGCGTTCCCCGAGACCCACCCAGAGGAAGGCCGGACATGAGCAGCGTGACGTTCGAGCGCCAACGGGCGGCGTTGGCCGACGTGGTGGCCATCCCGGTGACCCCGTTCGCCGAGGACGGCTCCGTCGACCGCGGCGCCCACCGGGCCCTGCTGCGTCGCCTGCTCGACGGCGGGATCAGGACCCTCACCCCGGGCGGCAACACCGGCGAGTTCTACGCCCTCACCCCCGAGGAGCGCCGCCTCGTCACCGAGCTGACCGTCGAGGAGGCCGGCGACCGGGCCACTCTCCTGGTCGGGGTCGGGCACGACCTGCCCACCGCCATCGCCTCCGCCCGGCACGCCCGCGCCCTGGGCGCCCAGATGGTGATGGTCCACCAGCCCGTGCACCCCTACGTCTCGGCGGCCGGCTGGGTCGACTACCACCGGGCCATCGCCGAGGCCGTCCCGGAGCTGGGGGTGGTGCCGTACCTGCGCAACGCCCAGCTGCCCGGTGCCCGGCTCGCCGAACTCGCCGACCACTGCCCGAACGTCATCGGCGTCAAGTACGCCGTCCCGGACGCAGCCCGGTTCGCCGCCTTCGCCCGCGACGCGGGCCTCGACCGCTTCGTGTGGGTGGCCGGCCTCGCCGAGCCCTACGCGCCCTCCTACTTCTCCGCCGGCGCCACCGGCTTCACCTCCGGGCTGGTGAACGTCGCCCCGGCCGTCTCGCTGAACATGATCGAAGCACTGCGGTCCGGTGACTACCCGGCCGCCATGAAGGTCTGGGAGCAGATCCGCCGCTTCGAGGAACTGCGTGCCGCGCACGGCAACGCCGACAACGTCACCGTCGTCAAGGAGGCCCTGGCCGCGCTCGGCCTGTGCCGCCGGGACGTCCGCCCGCCGAGCAGGCCGCTGCCCGAGGACGAGCGCGCCGAGGTCGCCGCCATCGCCGCCGGGTGGTGCATATGACCGCCCCCCGCAAGAAGCCCGGGGAACTGCGCAGCCACCAGTGGTACGGCACCGACGGGCTCCGCTCCTTCAGCCACCGCGCCCGCACCCGCCAGCTCGGCTACCTGCCCGAGGAGCACCTCGGCAAGCCGGTCATCGCGATCCTCAACACCTGGTCCGACATCAACCCCTGCCACGTCCACCTCCGCGACCGCGCCCAGGCCGTCAAGCGGGGGGTGTGGCAGGCGGGCGGCTTCCCGCTGGAGTTCCCGGTCTCCACCCTCAGCGAGACCTTCCAGAAGCCGACCCCCATGCTCTACCGCAACCTGCTCGCCATGGAGACCGAGGAGCTGCTGCGCTCCTACCCG
This sequence comes from Streptomyces sp. NPDC004658, assembly GCF_040609555.1. Classification (NCBI taxonomy): domain Bacteria; kingdom Bacillati; phylum Actinomycetota; class Actinomycetes; order Kitasatosporales; family Streptomycetaceae; genus Streptomyces; species Streptomyces sp. NPDC004658. Next base: position 25,055 of record NZ_JBEXKG010000096.1, on the reverse strand, counting down.
GTCGACGGCGCGGTCCTCATGGGCGGCTGCGACAAGTCCACGCCCGCGCTGCTGATGGGCGCCGCCTCCGTGGGCCTGCCGGCCGTCTTCGTGCCCGCCGGCCCCATGCTGCCCGGCCACTGGCGCGGCGAGGTCCTCGGCTCCGGCACCGACATGTGGAAGTACTGGGACGACAAGCGGGCCGGCCTCATCGGCGACTGCGAGATGGCCGAGCTGGAGAGCGGCCTGGCCCGCTCGCCCGGCCACTGCATGACCATGGGTACGGCGTCCACGCTCACCGCCGCGGCCGAGGCGCTCGGCGTGACCGTGCCGGGCGCGTCCAGCATTCCGGCGGTGGACTCCGGCCACGACCGGATGGCGGCGCGGGCGGGCCTGACCGCCGTCGCACTGGTGCACCGGGACCGGAGGCTGTCCGACGTCCTCACCCGCGAGGCCTTCGAGGACGCCGTCACCACCGTGCTCGGCCTGGGCGGCTCCACCAACGCCGTGATCCACCTGATCGCCATGGCCGGCCGCGCCGGTGTCCGGCTCACCCTGGACGACTTCGACCGCATCGCCCGCACCGTCCCCGTCCTCGCCAACGTCCGCCCCGGCGGCCGGAAGTACCTGATGGAGGACTTCCACTTCGCGGGCGGCCTGCCCGGCTTCCTGTCCCGGATCACCGACCTGCTCCACCTGGACCGGCCGACGGTGTCGCACGACACCCTGCGCGAGCAGCTCGGCGGCGCGCAGGTGCACGACGACGACGTCATCCGGCCCCGGGACAACCCGGTCGCGAGCGAGGGCGGGGTCGCCGTGCTGCGCGGCAACCTCTGCCCGGACGGCGCGGTCATCAAGCACATCGCCGCCGAGCCGCGCCTGCTCAAGCACACCGGCCCGGCCGTCGTCTTCGACGACTACCGGAAAATGCAGCGCACCATCGACGACCCGGCGCTCGGCATCACCGCCGACAGCGTGCTGGTGCTGCGCAACGCCGGCCCCAAGGGCGGCCCCGGCATGCCCGAGTACGGCATGCTGCCGATCCCGGACCACCTGCTGAAGCAGGGCGTGCGGGACATGGTCCGCATCTCCGACGCCCGCATGAGCGGCACGAGTTACGGCGCCTGCGTACTGCACGTCGCCCCGGAGTCGTACGTCGGCGGCCCGCTGGCGCTCGTGCGCACCGGCGACCTCGTCACACTGGACGTCGACGCCCGCAGCCTCCACCTCCACGTGGACGACGCGGAGCTGGACCGCAGGCGGGCCGCGTGGACGCCGCCGCCCGCCCGGTACGAGCGCGGCTACGGCGCCCTCTACAACGAGCAGATCACGCAGGCCGACACCGGCTGCGACTTCGAGTTCCTGGCCCGCCCGGGCACCGTGCCGGACCCGTACGCCGGCTGACGTCCCCCCGCGGTACCGAGCCTCAGCACGTGTATGGAGCAAGCGCTTGCTGCACTCCCTGTATGTGCCCCACTGCGAACGGAGAACAGTCATGGCCCAAGCCGCAGCCGTGGCGAAACCGCCCGCGCCACCCCGGCGGCGCCGTGCCTCCGCGACCCCGCGCGGCGCCTCGGAGAACCCCCGCGACGTGGTGATCGTGTACGACCGCGCGGCCGGCACCCCCGAGCCCGGCGGCGGCACCCACGGCACCAGCGGTTCGGCGACGACCACCGTCCAGGCCGACGGGTTCACCGCCCGCTGGATCACCTTCGCCAACGACTGGCTGCGCGCCGACCACCCGGACACCAGCGGCACCCAGGCCGTCGCCCTCAAGGCCCAGGGCGACCGCGGCGCCTTCCTGCACTGCCGCTTCCTCGGACACCAGGACACCCTGTACGCCGACTCCATGACCCTCGGCGCGTTCGCCCGCCAGTACCACGCCCACTGCTACGTCGAAGGTGACGTCGACTTCGTCTTCGGCCGGGCGACGGCGGTGTTCGACCACTGCCGCTTGCACACCCTGAACCGCACCGACCTGGCCGCGGCGCCCTACGGCGTCGTCTTCGCGCCCTCCACGGCCGCCGCGAATCCGCGCGGCTACCTGGTCACCCGCGGCCGTGTCACCGGCGAGGCCCCGGACGCCTTCTACAAGCTGGCCCGCCCCTGAGTCCCCAGCTCCGACCCCACGGCCCGCCCGATGCTCACCGCCCGCGACACCTGGCTCGGCCCCGGCATCGACGCGGTCGCCCCCTACGCCGACATGTCGGCCGGCCACCCGTGGCAGAACCAGCGGTTCGCCGAGTACCGCGACACCGGCCCGGGAGCGGTCGTCACCGTGTCGGAGAACCGGCCCCAACTCACGTCCGCGCAGGCCGAGTCGGCCACACCGGCGGCCTACCTCGGGGACTGGGCGCCCTGGAGGCGCGCTGAGTCAACGGCGCGTCAGGAAGAGGTCATCGCAGGGCAAGTGGGCCGGTCGGGGCGCGACAAGGCGTCGGTATCGATCGGATAACAGGGCTCGCCCTGGGTGTGTGATGCGCGTAGACAGTCTCCGACCTGGTACATCACTCTCATCCACCAGATCCGGAGAATCCATGCGGAAGTCCCTCAAAGCGGTCGCGGCCGGTGCCGCCTGTGTCGTCGCCGGCGCGGCGCTGTACGGCGCGGGCGCGGCCACCGCCGGGCAGTCGACGGCGAACTCCACCCACGAGCCCTACAACATCGGGCTCCTGGTGAAGGACATCGACACCTACTACGGCACCACCGCCGACAGCAACGGCATCTACCAGGCGTCCCCGGACAGCCCGTACGCCAAGGACCTGGCGCGCCTGGACAGCGACGCCAGGAGCTACATCGACAAGGCTGCCCGCAAGGCGCACCACCGGGGCGAGAAGCCGGCCGTCGTCTTCGACATCGACGACACGCTGCTGCTCAGCCTCGACTACGAGAAGCGGTACAACTACACGTACAACGCCGGCACCTGGAACGACTACGTGAACCGCGCCGACCGGCCCGCCGTCTTCGGCAGCCCGGAACTCGTGCGGTACGCCGCGTCCAAGGGCGTCGAGGTCTTCTACAACTCCGGCCTCGGCGAGGCCCAGCGCGCCGCCGCCGTGGAGAACCTGAAGAAGGTCGGCGCCGATGTGAACCTCGACGCCGGCCACATGTTCCTGAAGGACAAGGCCAACCCGCCGGCCTACCTGAAGGACTGCGCCACCCCGGGCGCCTGGAACTGCACGACCGTGCAGTACAAGTCCGGGACGCGCGAGCACATCGAGGACGACCTGGGCTACGAGATCATCGCCAACTTCGGCGACCAGTACTCGGACCTGGACGGCGGTCACGCCGACCGCACGTACAAGCTGCCGAACCCGACGTACTTCGTCAGCTGAGCCCTGTCCGTACGTCCTGAGCAGCCGCTCGCACTCGGCCCCCGTCACCGGCAGCACCGTGCCGTGGCGGGGGCCGGCGGGCAGCGCGCAGCGCGGTGCCGCTGCATCGGTCTCTTCCTCCGCTCTCCCCGCCCCGGGCCGCCATCGCCGCGTGCACTTGCCGCGGGTCGCCCTGCGGGCCGAGCAGCCGCTGGAGTCTCGCGGCATGCCGAACTCGATGACGTAACACGGAGAAAACCTGAAACGAGTGCGGCGGGGGAACAATCCAGCCAGCATCCGCACGCCGATCTTCATCCGACGAGGAGTGGGCCCATGTCCGTCGACCGGTACTTCAGGATCTCCGAGCGGGGGTCCACGCTCGGGCGTGAGATACGCGGCGGCTTCGCCACGTTCTTCACCATGGCCTACATCCTTGTCCTGAATCCGATCATCCTGGGCAGCGCCAAGGACAAGTTCGGCCACAGCCTCGACACGGGCCAACTCGTCACCGCCACCGCCCTGGTGGCCTGTGTGATGACGGTCGTCATGGGCGTCGGTGGCAACCTGCCCCTCGCCATCGCCGCCGGACTCGGCCTCAACGCCGTCGTCGCCTTCCAGCTCGCCCCGCTGATGAGCTGGGCGGACGCGATGGGCCTGGTCGTCCTCGAAGGCATCGTCATCTGCGTGCTGGTGCTCACCGGACTCCGGGAAGCGATCATGAACGCCATCCCGCAGCAGCTGAAGCAGGCCATCGGCGTCGGCATCGGCCTGTTCATCGCCTTCATCGGCTTCGTGGACGCCGGGTTCGTCAGCCGCATCCCGGACGCCGCCCACACCACCGTCCCCGTCCAGCTGGGCGCCGTCGGCCGGCTCACCGGCTGGCCGGTGCTGGTCTTCTGCCTCGGTGTGCTGCTCACCATCGCGCTGCTCGCCCGCCGGGTGAAGGGCGCGATCCTCATCAGCATCGTGACGATGACCGTCGTCGCGATCGTCATCAACTCCGTCGCCGACATCAAGAGCTGGGGCCTGACCACCCCCGAGGTCCCCGACAAGGTGGTCGCCGCCCCGGACTTCGGGCTGATCGGTCACTTCAGCCTGTTCGGCGGGTTCGCCGAGGCCGGTGTCCTCACCGCCGTCCTGCTCGTCTTCACCCTCATCCTGTCGGACTTCTTCGACGCCATGGGCACGATCGTCGGCATCACCGCGGAGGCCGGGCTGCTGGACGACCAGGGCCAGGTGCCCGGCATCGGCCGCGTCCTGTTCATCGACGGCGCCGCGGCCGTCGCCGGCGGTGTCGGCTCCGCCTCCTCCAACACCGCCTACATCGAGTCGGCGGCCGGCGTCGGCGAGGGCGCCCGCACCGGCTTCGCCAACCTGGTCACCGGCGGCCTGTTCGGCCTCGCCCTCTTCCTCACCCCGCTGCTCACCATCGTCCCGCTCCAGGCGGCGGCACCCGCGCTGATCGCCGTGGGCTTCCTGATGATGACCCACGTCAAGCACATCGACTGGGACCGCTACGAGATCGCTATCCCGGCGTTCCTCACCATCGCCGCGATGCCGTTCACGTACTCCATCACCGACGGGATCGGCGCGGGGTTCCTGGCCTACGTCGTCATCAAGACGGTGGTGGGGAAGGCACGGGAGGTCAGCTGGCTGCTGTGGGCGGTCTCGGCACTGTTCCTGGTGTACTTCGCGATCGACCCGGTGGAGCAGATCCTCGGGGTGAGGTGAGGCCTACTTCAGGGCCGCCTGCATCATCGCCCTGGCCACCGGCGCCGCCAGGCCGTTGCCGCTCACTTCCGAGCGGGCCGCGTCCGACTGCTCCACCATCACCGCGACGGCGACCTCCTTGCCGTTGCTGTCGGACTTGCCGTAGGAGGTGAACCAGGCGTACGGCGTCTTGCTGTTGTTCTCGCCGTGCTGGGCGGTACCGGTCTTGCCGCCGACGGTCACCCCGTCGATCAGCGCGTTCGTGCCGGTGCCGTCCTTCACCACCGTCTCCATCGCGGACCGGAGCTGCTCGGCGGTGGTGGAGCTGATGATCTCCCTGGTGCCGGCGCTGTCGTCGTAGTCCTTCAGCACATCGCCGCCGCTGTCGGTGATCTGCGAGACGATGTGCGGCGAGACCAGCTTGCCGCCGTTGGCGATGGCCGCGGACACCATGGCCATCTGGAGCGGGGTGGCGGTGACGTCGAACTGGCCGATGCCGGACAGGGCGGTCTGCGCCTGGTCCATCCCGGACGGGTAGACGCTGGTGTAGGCCCGCACCGGCACGTCCTGCGCGTCGTCGTCGAAGCCGAACTTCTCGGCCATGGCCCTCACCTTGTCCTGGCCGAGCTGGACGGCCATGTGGCCGAAGACGTTGTTGCACGAGTACCGCAGGGCCACGCGGATCGAGGCGTTCCCGCAGGGCGCGGACTTGTTCTCGTTGTCCAGGTCGCGCACCGTGCCCGGCAGCCGGTAGGGGTTGGGGCTGTCGGTCGGCTCGTCCACGTTCTTGTACAGCCCGTCCTCCAGCGCGGCGGCCGCGACGACCAGCTTGAACGTCGAGCCCGGGGGCAGCGGCTGGCGCAGCGCGCGGTTGGTGAGCGGCTTGTCCTTGTCCGCGTTGAGCGCCTTCCAGGCCGCGCCGGCCGTGTTGGCGTCGGTGAGCGCGGAGGGGTCGTACGACGGCGTCGACACCACGGCGAGGATCCTGCCGGTCTTCGGGTCGATCGCGACGGCCCCGCCCTTCTTGCCGCCGAGCGCGCGGTAGGCCGCCTTCTGCACCGCCGGGTCGATCGTCGTCACCACGTCGCCCGGTTCGGCGCGCTCGCCGGTGACGGTGTCCATCACGGTCTTCAGCCGGTTGTCCGTGCCGTTGAGCAGGTCCTGGTAGACGCCCTCCAGCTGGGTCGGGGCGTAGGCCTGCGAGGCGTAACCCGTCACCGCCGCGTAGAGCCTGCCGTCCGTGTACGTCCGCTTGTACGCGAGGTCGCTTCCCTTCGTCCGCGTCGAGCCGGTGATCGCGTTCCCGGCCACGATGATGTTCCCGAGCGGCCGCGAGTAGGTCGCGATCGCGTTCCGCCGGTTGTCGTTGTCGTCCGCGAGGGCCTTGCCGTCGTAGAACTGCAGCCATGTGGCCCTGACCAGCAGGGCGAGCACGAGCAGCAGCGCGAAGACGGACGCCCGCCTGATCGTCTTGTTCATCCCGCTGGGAAGACGATCGGGAGCGGGCCGATCGTTCCCGTACGCCCGATTTCTCATCGTCCGTTCAGGAAACCCGCCTCGGGATTGTCATTCGGCCCGCTTCAGCCCTCCAGGACGAGCACGACCTCCTCGATCTCCCGGCCCCGCGCGTTCGCGTACCCCCGGGCCCGGGCCGCCTCGCGGAAGCCGCACTTCTCCAGGACGCGCAGCGACCCGAGGTTGTCGGCCGCCGCCCGCGCGTACAGCGGCCGTTCGGGCACCTCGCAGAGGAGGGCGCGCAGCGCGGCCGTCGCCACGCCCCGGCCCCAGTACGCGCGGTCGATCCAGTACGTCACCTCGCGTTCGCCGGCCACGCCGTAGACGGCCGCGTTGCCGGCCACCTCCCCGTCGGCCAGGACCGTGCGCAGCACGTCGGAGGAGTTCCGTACGCGCCGCCAGTAGGCCGCGAGGGCCTCCCGGTCGTACGGGTCCTCCGGGCCGAACGCGGCCATCCGGACGGCCTCCGGGTCGGTCATCTGCCGGTAGAACACCGGCAGGTCGCTGTCCTGTACGGCCCGCAGCGCGATCTCCATGCGACCGAGCCTACGACTCCGGCCCCCGGGGCCGCGGCTGACGGGTCAGAGCCTGCGGGTCGCCAGCGTCAGCCGGTCCCGCGCGTCGAACAGCGCGTCCTTGATCATCTGTTCGTGCGCGGGGGTCAGCCGGGCCACCGGCACCGAGCAGCTGATGGCGTCCCGCGCGGGGGTGCGGTACGGGATCGCCACGCCGAAGCAGCGCAGGCCCAGCGTGTTCTCCTCGCGGTCGACCGCGAAGCCCTGCTCCCGGACCTGGTGCAGCTCCTCGATGAGCTTCTCCCGGTCGGTGATGGTGTGCTCGGTGAGCGCGGGCAGCGTCTCCGGCAGGAGCTTGCGCACCTGTTCGTCGGTGTAGGTGGCGAGGATCGCCTTGCCGAGGGAGGTGGAGTGGGCCGGGAGCCGGCGGCCGACGCGGGTGAAGGGCCTGAGGTAGTGCTGGGACTGGCGGGTGGCCAGGTAGACCACGTTGGTGCCGTCGAGCCGGGCCAGATGGATGGTCTCCGTGGTGTCGTCGGAGAGCCGGTCCAGGGTCGGGCGGGCGGCGGCCACCACCTCGTCGCCGTCGATGTACGACGTACCGACCAGCAGCGCCCGCACCCCGATGCCGTACCGCGTGCCCGTCGCGTCCGTCTCCACCCAGCCCAGCTCCACGAGCGTGCGCAGCAGCATGTACAGGCTGGACTTGGGATAACCCACGGCCTCCTGGACGGCCGCGAGGGAGTGCATACCGGGCCGGCCGGCGAAGTATTCGAGCAGCTCAACGGTCCGTACCGCGGACTTGACCTGCGCCCCGCCCCCTGTGTCGCCTGCCGTCATCGCCCTTGACCCCTTCGTTCGACGAGGACCTGAGTTATATAGTCTCCGAGCAGCATATTCATCATCAGAGACAGTGTTCAGTATATCGAACGCGGCTGATGGGTGAGCCTGGATCGTCGTATGACAATGCGGCCTTTACTGGGAGGGACTCGCGGTGGCAGCAGCACCAGTCTGGAGTGTCGACCCGCGCACCGGGAAGCAGCGTGAACAGGTTGCGGTGGAGGCCACAGCCCAGGAGGTGGACGCGGCCGTCCGGGCGGCCCACGCCGCGCGCGACGCCCTCACCGACCGCACGGTCCGCGCCGCGTTCCTGCGCTCGGCCGCCGCCGGCCTGGACGCGGCCAGGGACGGCCTCGTCGAGACCGCCGACGCCGAGACCGCGCTCGGCCCCGCCCGGCTGACCGGCGAACTCGCCCGTACCTGCTACCAGCTGCGGGCCTTCGCCGACATCGTCGACGAGGGCGCCTTCCTCGACGTCATCATCAACCACCCCGACGACACCGCCACCCCACCCGTCCCGGACCTGCGCCGCTACAAGGTGCCGCTCGGCGTCGTCGCCGTCTACTCGGCCTCCAACTTCCCCTTCGCCTTCTCCGTCGCCGGCGGCGACACCGCGAGCGCGCTGGCCGCCGGCTGCCCGGTCGTCGTCAAGGCCCACCCCGACCACCCGGCCCTATCCGAGCTGGTCGCCAAGGTGCTGCGCCGGGCCGCCGCCGAACACGGCATCCCCGAGGGGGTGGTCGGACTCGTGCACGGCTTCGAGGCGGGCGTCGAGCTGATCAAGCACCCGCTGGTCGCGGCGGCCGGCTTCACCGGCTCGGTGCGGGGCGGACGGGCGCTGTTCGACGCCGCCGCCGCCCGCCCGGTGCCGATCCCGTTCCACGGCGAACTCGGTTCGCTGAACCCGGTCCTGGTCACCGAGGCCGCCGCGGCCGAGCGGGCCGAGGAGATCGGCGGCGGGCTCGCCGGGTCGATGACCCTCGGCGTGGGCCAGTTCTGCGTCAAGCCCGGCCTGGTGCTGGTGCCGTCCGGCGCGGCCGGCGACCGCCTGGTGAAGTCCCTGACCGACGCCGTCAGCGACACCGACGCCGGGGTGCTGCTCGACCACCGCATGCGGGACAACTTCGTCGCCGGGGTCGCCGAGCGCGCGGAGCTGCCTGACGTGGAGTCGCCGGTCACCCCGGGCGCGGGCGGCGAACACTCGGTCAGCGCCGGGTTCCTCACGGTGCCGGCCGAGAAGCTGGCCGAGGAGGGCGCGTACGACCTGCTGCTGGAGGAGTGCTTCGGGCCGGTCACCGTGGTAGCCCGCTACGCGGACGAGGCCGAGGCCAAGGCCGTGCTGTCGCGGCTGCCGGGCAACCTGACGGCGACCGTCCAGGTGTCCTCGGACGAGGCCGCCGGACGGGGACGGGGGCCGGAGCTGCTGGCCGAGCTGACGCCGCTCGCCGGACGTGTGCTGGTCAACGGCTGGCCGACGGGGGTCGCGGTGGCGCCCGCGCAGCATCACGGGGGGCCCTACCCGGCCACGACGTCCACGTCGACGTCCGTGGGCGGTACGGCCATCGAGCGGTGGCTGCGGCCGGTCGTCTACCAGAACGCGCCCGAGGCCCTGCTGCCGGCCGAGCTGAAGGACGACAACCCCCTGGGGCTTCCCCGGCGGTTCAACGGGGTTCTGGAGCGGTAGCGCCGCAGGGGGCGAGGAGAGGTTGACGGACGTGGACATTCCCGAGGTGCCCTTCCCCCTTGAGGCCTACGGTCCGGACGGTGACTGGTGCTACGCGGACGGTGTGCTGACCGGGCGGGCCGGACCACGCCAGGACCGGTTCGTGCCGCCCGGCGGTGACGCGCTGGACCCCGCCTCCGACGCGCCCCGGCTGCTGGGGGCCGCGCCCGCGGGGGACTTCCAGCTGCTGGCCCGGGTCTCCGTGGGGTTCCGTGACGCGTTCGACGCCGGGGTGCTGTACGTCCACGCCGGCGAGCGGGCCTGGGCCAAGCTGTGTCTGGAGTACTCCCCGGACGTGCCCACCGTCTGCACGGTGGTCACCCGGGGGCACTCCGACGACGCCAACTCCTTCACGGTGGACGGGGACTCGGTGTGGCTGCGGGTCAGCCGGACGGGGCGCGCCTTCGCCTTCCACGCCTCCCGGGACGGCGCGCGCTGGACCTTCGTCCGGTACTTCACCCTCGGCGAGGAGAAGGAGGCCGGTGCCGCGCTGGTCGGGTTCATGGCGCAGTCGCCGGTGGGGGAGGGGTGCGTGGTGACGTACGACCGCATCGCCTTCAGGTCCGGCGGGCCGAGCGGCCTGCGGGACGGCAGCTGAGGCGCGCGCGAGGGGGCGGCCCCGGGAATGGAACAGGCTGCTTGAACGTTCACGTACCAGCCGGGGAGAGTCCCCGCGCCCGTACGACCTGGAGAGAGCCGAAGACATGCGCGTCGAGATCTGGAGCGACATCGCCTGCCCCTGGTGCTACGTGGGCAAGGCCCGCTTCGAGAAGGCGCTCGCTGCCTTCCCGCACCGCGACGAGGTCGAGGTGGTGCACCGCTCCTTCGAGCTGGACCCGGGCCGCGCCAAGGGCGACGTCCAGCCGGTGATCACCATGCTGACCAGGAAGTACGGCATGAGCGAGGCCCAGGCCCAGGCCGGCGAGGACAACCTGGCCGCCCAGGCCGCCGCCGAGGGCCTGGACTACCGCACCCGGGACCGCGACCACGGCAACACCTTCGACATGCACCGCCTGCTGCACTTCGCCAAGGAGCAGGGCCGCCAGGACCAGCTGATCCAGATCCTGTACCGGGCGAACTTCGCCGAGGAGCGGTCCGTCTTCACCGAGGGCGACGAACGCCTGGTGGAGCTGGCCGTCGAGGCCGGACTCGACGCGGACGCCGCCCGCGCGGTGCTCGCCGACCCCTCCCGCTACGCCGACGAGGTCCGCGCCGACGAGCGCGAGGCCGCCCAGCTCGGCGCGACCGGCGTGCCGTTCTTCGTCCTCGACCGGACCTACGGCGTCTCCGGCGCCCAGCCCGCCGAGGTCTTCACCCAGGCGCTGACCCAGGCCTGGGGCGACCGCTCGCCGCTGAAGCTCGTCGAGCAGGGTGACGCCCAGGCGTGCGGGCCGGACGGATGCGCGGTGCCGCAGCAGGGCTGAAAGCGCAGGTCGGGGCGGTCGTATAAGCGGTGCTAAGAGGAACCACGTAAAAAGTCGCAATGGACGGGTAGTTCCCCGGGCCGCACAGTGGACCCATGGAGACCACGGAGACGTTCGACCGCCTCGTCCGCGCCGAGTTCCGCCCGAAGACCGTCTACCTCAACACCGCGAGCAACGGCCTGCTGCCGGCCCGTACCGTCGCCGCCCTCCAGGAGGCCGCGCTGCTGCGGGCCGAGGGCCGGCCGCTGACCTCGCTGTACGAGGACGTGGAGGCGAGCCGGGCCGCGTTCGCCCGGCTCGCCGGCGTCCGGGCCACCCGGGTCGCGGCGGGCGCCTCGGTCGCCGCGCACACCGGCGTGATCGCCGCCTCCCTCCCGGCGGGCGCCGAAGTCCTCACCGCCGAGGACGACTTCACCTCCGTGCTCAACCCCTTCCACGTGCGCGGCGACCTCAAGGTCCGCACGGTCCCGCTGGAGCGGATCGCCGAGTCGGTCCGGCCGGGCACCGCGCTCGTCGCGGTCAGCGCCGCCCAGTCCGCCGACGGCCGGATCGCCGACCTGCCCGCCCTGCGCGAGGCCGCCCGCGCCCACGGCGCCCGCACCTACGTCGACTTCTCCCAGGCCGCCGGCTGGCTTCCGGTGGAGGCGGACGCCTACGACTTCACCGCGAGCGTCTCCTTCAAGTGGCTGCTGGGCCCGCACGGCGCCGCCTTCCTCACCGTCCCCGAGGACTTCGGCGGGCTGACCCCGCTGCTCGCCGGCTGGGTCGCGGCCGAACGGCCGTGGGACAGCTGCTACGGCCCGGTCGCCGAACTCGCCCACTCCGCCCGGCGGTTCGACCTCACCCACGCCCTGTTCACCTTCGCGGGCCTGCGCCGCTCACTGGAGCTGATCGAGGAACTCGGCGCGGACGCGGTCCACGCCCATGACGTCGCCCTCGCCGACCGGTTCCGCGCGGGGCTCGCCGGCCTCGGCCACGAGCCGGTGCCCGCACCGGGCTCGGCGATCGTGTCCGTCCCCGGACTCGGCTCCCGGCAGCCCGAGCTGAGCGAGGCGGGCATCGAGGTCTCCAACCGCGCGGGCAACCTGCGGGCGGCCTTCCACCTCTACAACACGGCCGCCGACGTGGACCGGCTGCTGGAGGCGCTGTCCGGCTGACACGACCGGGCCGGGGCCTCCCGTCCCACACGAGGAGGTCCCGGCCCGGTGATCGGGGGGCGGCTACCGCACCGGGGTGAAGTCCCTCGCCCCGATGAACTCCGGCCGCCGCACCGGTGCCGCGAACGGCTCCACCGCCGTGTTCTCCACGCTGTTGAACACGATGAAGACGTTGCTGCGCGGGAACGGCGTGATGTTGTCGCCGGAGCCGTGCATGCAGTTGCAGTCGAACCAGGTCGCCGAGCCGGCCTTGCCGGTGAACAGCCGGATGCCGTACTCGCCCGCCAGCGCGGTCAGCGCCTCGTCCGACGGCGTGCCCGCGTCCTGCATCTGGAGCGACTTCTTGTAGTTGTCCTTCGGCGTGGCACCGGCGCAGCCCAGGAACGTCCGGTGCGAACCCGGCATGATCATCAGGCCGCCGTTGGTGTCGTAATTCTCGGTCAGCGCGATCGAGACGGACACCGTGCGCATGTTCGGCAGGCCGTCCTCGGCGTGCCAGGTCTCGAAGTCCGAGTGCCAGTAGAAGCCGCTCGCGCCGAAGCCCGGCTTGACGTTGATCCGGGACTGGTGGACGTACACGTCCGAACCCAGGATCTGCCGGGCGCGGCCGACCACGCGCGGATCGCGGACCAGGTTCGCGAACACCTCGCTGATCCGGTGCACCTCGAAGACCGAGCGGATCTCCTGGGACTTCGGCTCCACGATCGAGCGCTCGTCGGCACGGACCGCCGGATCGGTGACCAGCCGGTCCAGCTCACGCTTGTAGACCTCGACCTCGTCCGGGCCGATCAGCTGGTCGACGGCGAGGAAGCCGTCCCGCTCGAACGCCTGGAGGTCGGCCGTCTCGATCGGGCCCGGGGTGTCCGGGGCGCCCCAGACGACGGGGTCCTGGCGCGGCACGGTCACCTCGGTGGTGCCGCGGGTCGGGTAGAGATCCTTCACGGTGGCGGTGGTCATGGGCTCTCACACCTCCTCGGGCTCGGTGAGCAGCGGGTAGACGCCGTTCTCGTCGTGGTCCTCCCGGCCGGTGACCGGCGGGTTGAACACGCAGATGCAGTGGAAGTCCTCCTTGACGCGCAGCGTGTGCCGCTCGTGCCCGTCGAGGAGGTACATGGTGCCGGGGGTGATGGTGTACGTCTTCCCGGCCTCGTGGTCGGTGAGTTCGGCCTCGCCCTTGGTGCAGACGACGGCCTCGATGTGGTTGGCGTACCACATGGACGTCTCGGTCCCGGCGTACAGGATGGTCTCGTGCAGGGAGAAGCCGACCCGCTCCTTCGCGAGGACGATCCGCTTGCTCTCCCAGGTGCCGGACTTCGCCCTGACGTGCCGGTCGGTGCCTTCGATGTCCTTGAACGAACGGACGATCATGGGGGTGCACTTCCTCCTTGCTAGGTCTTGCCAGGTGTTGCTAGGCGGTTTCGCGGACGGCGCGGGCCAGGACGCTGAGCCCTTCGTCCAGTTCCTCGCGCGTGATGGTCAGGGCCGGCAGCAGCTTGACGACCTCGCTCTCCGGCCCGGACGTCTCGATCAGCAGCCCGAGCTCGAAGGCGCGGCGGGCGACCCGGGAGGCCCGGGCCTTGTCGTGGAACTCCAGGCCCCACACGAGCCCGCGCCCGCGGTACTCCCTGACATCGGCGAGGTTCTCCTCGGTGATGGAGATGAGGGCCTGCTCGACCTGCTCGCCACGGGCACGGGTCTGCTTCTCCATGGCCGAGCCGTCGGTCCAGTACGCCTCCAGCGCGGCGGTGGCGGTCACGAAGGCGGGGTTGTTCCCACGGAAGGTGCCGTTGTGCTCGCCCGGCTCCCACACGTCCAGCTCGGGCCGGAACAGGCACAGCGACATGGGCAGCCCGTAGCCGCTGATCGACTTCGACACGGTGACGATGTCCGGCGTGATGCCGGCCTCCTCGAAGGAGAAGAAGGCGCCGGTACGGCCGCAGCCCATCTGGATGTCGTCGACGATCAGCAGCATGTCCTGCCGCTCGCACAGCTCCTTCAGCGCGCGCAGCCATTCGGGCCGGGCGACGTTGATGCCGCCCTCGCCCTGCACGGTCTCCACGATCACGGCGGCGGGCTTGTTCAGCCCGGAGCCCTGGTCCTCCAGCAGCCGCTCGAACCACAGGAAGTCCGGGACCTTGCCGTCGAAGTAGTTGTCGAACGGCATCGGCGTGCCGTGCACCAGCGGAATGCCGGCACCGGCCCGCTTGAAGGCGTTGCCGGTCACGGCGAGCGAACCCAGCGACATGCCGTGGAAGGCGTTGGTGAACGACACGATCGCCTCGCGGCCCTTCACCTTCCGCGCCAGCTTCAGCGCCGACTCCACGGCGTTGGTGCCGGTCGGCCCCGGGAACATGACCTTGTACGGCAGGTCGCGCGGGCGCAGGACCAGGTCCTGGAAGGTCTGGAGGAAGGTGCGTTTGGCCGTGGTCGACATGTCCAGGCCGTGGGTGACGCCGTCCCGGTCCAGGTAGTCGATCAGCGCCCGTTTGAGGACGGGGTTGTTGTGGCCGTAGTTGAGTGAGCCGGCGCCGGCGAAGAAGTCGAGGTACGCATGACCGTCCTCGTCGTACATCCGGCTGCCCTGCGCCCGGTCGAAGACGGTGGGCCAGCCGCGGCAGTAGCTGCGCACCTCGGACTCCAGGGTCTCGAAGACGCTGAGGTCGGGCTGGGTGATGGTCACGGTGAATCGCTCCTCAGTGGGCGGTGGACTCGGTCAACGGGCCGATGCGGTAGAGGACTTCGGGGTCGTGCGGGCCGTCCGGGAACAGTCCGGCGGGGAACAGCACCTCGCGGGTCACCCGTGCGCCGTGCCGCTCGGCGAAGGAGGTGAACAGCCGCTCGGAGGCGGTGTTTCCGGGCGTGATGGTGGTCTCCATCCCGGTGATCCCCTGCTCGGCGACGAGCCGGGCGGTCAGCCCGTCCAGCAGCTTCGCGGCGATGCCGTGGCCCCGGTGGGCGGGGTCGACGGCCACCTGCCAGACGAGCAGGGTGCGGGGGCGGTCCGGCCGCAGGTATCCGGTGACGAAGCCGACCGGCTCCCCGCCCGCACCGCGTGCCACCGCCGAGGTGCCGGCGAAGTCCCGGCACCACAGCAGATAGCTGTAGGAGGAGTTCAGGTCGAGGGTTTTCGATTCCTTGGCGAGACGCCAGAGCGCGGCTCCGTCAGCCGGCGCCGGCCGTTCGATGAGCAGGTCTGCGGGTGCGGCAGTCATGCGGCACGAATTTAGCGAGGTGAATTCGAAAATGCACGGGAGTGAGTGTGAGGGCCCGACGCCCGCCCGGTGAAATGTCGGATACGCCCCGCATCAAATCGGTACAAATCGCGCCTTCTGTGGAGTGCGTCACACGCCGGAAACCGCTCGAAACCCGTCGGCAAACCCACCTGTTTAGCTCTGCAAAAAGCGGGCAGAAGAAGACGGGAAGCTATCGTCCGGAGAATTGGCGGAGTTTGTGAAAGTAATTGGAATTCACGATGTGAAAACGGCCCGCGCGGTGTGCGCGAGCCGTTTTCGTTGCGTTCCGGGGTGATGACCGATTGCTTATCGCCGCCAGGCGTTCTCCACGGCCCGGCGGGCCCCGGCCGGGTCCACCGGCAGGCCCCGCTCGGCGAGCGCGGCGCCCAGTGCCGCCAGGGAGTTCTGGACCGCGCCCTGCGTCGCGTCGGGGCCGTAGTGGTTGACCCGGACCATCTCCCGGGCCAGAGCCCCGCCGCCCGCGGCCAGCGGCAGCGCCGGGTCGGTCGCCAGAGCGCGGGCCACCAGGTCGGAGGCCACCACACCGGACGGCACCCGGAGGGTCGTGGCGACCGGCGCCGCGTCCCGCTCCTCGTACACGTACGGCTCCAGACCCCCGCCCAGCGCCACCGCTCCGGCCCGCGCGGCCAGCGCCGCGCGCCGGTGCCGGTCCATCACCGACTCCAGGCCCGCCGACTCGATCCGCTCCAGGCACGCCTCCAGCGCCAGCATCTCCAGCTGCGCCGGAGCGTGCGGCAGCGCCTTGCGGCCGGCGTCGATCCAGCGGTCCTTCCAGTCCAGCAGGGAGAGGTAGGAGCGGCGCGGGGCGTTCGGGTTGGCGGCCATCCGGGCCCAGGCCCGCTCGCTCACCGAGATCGCCGACACGCCCGCCGGGCCGCCCATCGCCTTCTGGGCCCCGATCACGCACAGGTCCACGCCCCACGCGTCCGGCAGCACCGGCTCCGCGCCCACGGAGGCCACCGCGTCCAGATAGAAGAGGGCGCCCTGCTCGCGCACCGCCTCGCCGATCTCCGCCACCGGGTTGGTGTTGCCGGTCGCCGCCTCGGCGTGCACCAGCGACACGAAGTCGATCTCCGGGTGCTCCGCGAACGCCTCCCGGATCTGCGCGGCGGTCACCGCGGTGTGGAAGGGGACCGAGAGGTCGTGCACCGTGGCGCCGGCGTCGCGCAGCCAGTCGCCGAAGGTCTGTCCGTAGGGGCCCGTGATCACGTTCAGGGCCACCGTGCCCGGACCGGCCGCCGCGCGGATCGCGCCCTCCAGCGGCAGCAGCGCCTCGCCCTGGGTGATCAGGACGTCCTGACGGGTGTCCAGCAGCCGGGCCACCCCGTCCTCGATGGCGGCGAAGCGCTCGGCACTCAGCGGGGGCAGGTCGAGGAAGGGGTGGGTCACGGCGGTGCTCTCTTCGCTTCTCGCGGGTCGACTCCCTCGATCTTAGGTCGAGGGCCTGCCTGGCCATGGGTTTGATTTGAGAGACTCAAACCCTTCCTTATAATCGGAACCCTTAGTTCCCCCACAGGAGATCTCCCCATGAAAACGCTCGTCGGGCGCCGGACCCGCATTCTGGCCGCCACCACCGCGACCGCCGCACTCGTGCTCGTCGCGGCCGGCTGCTCCTCCAGCGACTCGGGGAGCGGCAAGACCACGGTCAAGGGCGTCCACCTGGTCAAGGCCGGTCAGCTGACCACCTGCACCCACCTGCCGTACCCGCCGTTCCAGTCGGAGGTGGACGGCAAGGTGCAGGGCTTCGACGTCTCCCTCATCGACCTCGTCGCCAAGGACCTCGGCGTCAAGCAGCAGATCCTCGACACGCCCTTCGAGAACTTCAAGACGGGCGCCTTCCTGAACTCGGGCGAGTGCGACCTGGCCGCCGCCGGCATGACCATCACCGCCGAGCGCAAGAAGAACGTCGACTTCTCCGACCCGTACTTCGAGGCCACCCAGGCCGTCCTCGTCGACAAGAACAGCGGGATCAACTCGCTCGCCGACGTCAAGGCCAAGGGCAAGAAGCTCGGCGCCCAGGCGCAGACCACCGGCGAGGACTACGTCAAGAGCAAGGGCTACGACCCGATCTCCTTCGAGTCCTCCGACGCCGTCCTCAACGGCCTGCGCACCGGCCAGGTCCAGGCCGTCGTCATCGACTACCCGGTCGTCCAGGGCTGGCTGAAGGACAAGGCGAACGCGGACAAGTTCAAGGTCGTCGACAACCTCAAGACCGGTGAGCAGTACGGCTTCACCGTCAAGAAGGGCAACAAGGCGCTGCTCGACGCCATCAACAAGGCGATCAGGACCGCCAAGTCCGACGGCACCTACAAGAAGATCTACGAGCAGTGGATCGGCCCCTACGACGCCTCCGTCGCCTCTCCCGCCGCCTCATGACCGACACGGACACAGCTCTCCAGCCGAAGAAAAAGGGACTGACCCGGCGTCAGAAGCGCAGCCTCTCGCGCGGCATCCAGTACGCCGTCTTCGCCGCGGCCGTGATCGCCTTCGCGGTCACGGCCGACTGGGGCCGGCTCCAGAACCAGTTCGCCCAGGCGGACATCGCGCGGCAGATGTTCCCGGACGTCATCACGCTGGCGCTGAAGAACACCGTGCTCTACACGCTGTCCGGCTTCGTCGTCGGACTCGTCCTGGGCATGGTCATCGCGCTGATGCGGCTGTCCTCCGTGGGCCCCTACCGCTGGCTGGCGAGCGTCTACATCGAGATCTTCCGGGGCCTGCCCGCCCTGCTGATCTTCATCTTCGTCGGTGTGGCCGTGCCGCTGGCGTTCCCGGGCACCGAGATCCCGGGCGGCACCTACGGCAAGGTCGCCCTCGCGCTCGGCCTGGTCTCGGCGGCGTACATGGCGGAGACCATCCGCGCCGGCATCCAGGCCGTGCCCAAGGGGCAGATGGAGGCGGCCCGCTCGCTCGGCTTCTCGCCCGCCAAGGCCATGGTCTCCATCATCATCCCGCAGGCCTTCCGGATCATCCTGCCGCCGCTCACCAACGAACTCGTCCTGCTCTTCAAGGACTCCTCGCTGGTGCTGTTCCTCGGTGTCACCCTGGAGGAGCGGGAACTGTCCAAGTTCGGCCGCGACCTCGCCAGCACGACCGCCAACTCCACGCCGATCCTGGTCGCGGGCCTGTGCTACCTGCTGGTCACGATCCCGCTCAGCTTCGTCGTCCGCCGTATGGAATCCAAGGCCCAGGAGGCGATCCGGTGAGCCGCCCCGAGATCGAGGTCCGCGGACTGCACAAGTCCTTCGGCGACAACGAGGTGCTGCGCGGCATCGACCTGGAGATCGGCCAGGGCGAGGTCGTCTGCGTCATCGGCCCCTCCGGCTCCGGCAAGTCGACGCTGCTGCGCTGCGTGAACCTGCTGGAGGAGCCCACCAAGGGCCAGGTCTTCGTCGGCGGCACCGAGGTGACCGACCCCGACGTCGACATCGACGCCGTACGCCGCCGCATCGGCATGGTCTTCCAGCAGTTCAACCTCTTCCCGCACCTGAACGTCACCGAGAACCTCACGCTGCCGCAGCGCCGGGTCCTCGGGCGGGACAAGGAGACGGCGGCGCGCGTCGCCGCCGAGAACCTCGCCCGTGTCGGCCTCTCCGAGAAGGCGGACGCCTACCCGTCCTCCCTCTCCGGCGGCCAGCAGCAGCGCGTCGCCATCGCCCGCGCGCTCGCCATGGGCCCCGAGGTGATGCTCTTCGACGAGCCGACCTCCGCGCTCGACCCGGAGCTGGTCGGCGACGTCCTCGCCGTCATGCGCCGGCTCGCGCGGGAGGGCATGACGATGATGGTCGTCACCCACGAGATGACCTTCGCCCGCGAGGTCGCCGACCGGGTCGTCTTCATGGACGGCGGCGTGATCGTCGAGGACGGCAGCCCGGAGCGGGTCATCGGCGACCCGCAGCACGAGCGCACCCGGCACTTCCTGTCCCGGCTGCTCGACCCGGCGATGGCCGAGGTCGAGGAGGAGACCTCCGACCAGGTGGGCACGTCCGAGCCGTAGGTCGTTAAGGTGCGAGCATGAGCGATGGTGCGGTGCTGCACGTGAGGGGCCGGGTCCTGGCGGGGCCGGACGACGTCCGCGACGAGCTGTGGGTGGTCGGGGGCCGTGTCTCCTACGACCGCCCCGCCGTGGCCCGTGACATCACCACCGTCGAGGGCTGGGCGCTGCCCGGCCTGGTCGACGCCCACTGCCATGTCGGCCTGGGCGCCGACGGCCCGGTGGACGCGGACACCGCCGAGAAGCAGGCGCTCACCGACCGCGAGACGGGCACCCTGCTGATCCGTGACGCGGGCTCGCCCTCCGACACCCGCTGGATCGACGACCGCGACGACCTCCCGAAGATCATCCGGGCGGGCCGGCACATCGCCCGCACCCGCCGCTACATCCGCAACTTCGCCTGGGAGATCGAGCCGGACGACCTCGTCGCCCATGTCGCCCGGGAGGCCCGGCGCGGCGACGGCTGGGTCAAGCTGGTCGGCGACTGGATCGACCGCGACCTCGGCGACCTGGCCCCCTGCTGGCCCCGCGGCGCGGTGGAGGCGGCCATCGCCGAGGCGCACCGGCTCGGCGCCCGGGTCACCGCCCACTGCTTCGCCGAGAACTCGCTGCGGGACCTGGTCGAGGCGGGCATCGACTGCATCGAGCACGCCACCGGCCTCACCGACGACCTGATCCCGCTGTTCGCCGAGCGGGGCGTCGCGATCGTCCCGACCCTCGTCAACATCGCCACCTTCCCCCGGCTCGCGGACGGCGGCGAGCAGAAGTTCCCGCGCTGGTCCGCCCATATGCGGCGGCTGTACGAGCGGCGCTACGACACCGTGCGCGCCGCCTACGACGCCGGCATCCCGGTCTTCGTCGGCACGGACGCCGGCGGCACGCTGCCGCACGGGCTGGTCGCGGAGGAGGTCGCCGAACTGGTCGCCGCCGGCATTCCGCCGGTCGACGCGCTCGCCGCCACCAGCTGGGCCGCCCGCGCCTGGCTCGGCCGGCCCGGGCTGGAGGAGGGCGCCCCCGCCGACCTCGTGGTGTACGAGGCCGATCCCCGGGCGGACGTACGGGTGCTGGCGGCGCCCCGGCGGGTGGTGCTGAACGGCCGGGTGGTCGAGTAGACGTTCCCGTGACGCCCTCGATTCCGCCCTGGAATCGAATCGGCGTGCGGAAAATCCACGTTTGAGTGAAGTGACCCCGGATCGCTGACCGTTCACCCACAGTGGGGACAAGGTTGACGGGTCCCAAGCAGGTTTCTTCTGGGGGTCCCACCGCCTTGAACAGCAACAACTTCCGCATGCCCGCACGCCGTCTCACCGTCCTCGCGACGGCCACGGCCCTCGCCTCGGCGCCCGTGGTCCTGGGGGGCGCGGGCGCCGCGCACGCGACCGGTGACCACGGTCGCGCCTCCGCCGTCGTCCTGCGCACCGGGCTCGACGTGTCCCTGCTCAACAAGACCGTGAACGTCCCGCTCGCGGTCTCCCTCAACGAGGTCCAGGCACCGCGGAGCGCCGACCGGACGGCGCTGTCCGCCCGGCTCGACGGCGTGAACGGCGGCAAGCCGTTCACGGTCCTCGCCGCGGACGCCGCCCAGGCCAGGGCCACGGTGACCGCGCGCCGCGCCGAGGGCTCGGTCCGGGTCGCCCACGCCAGGCTGCACGTGCCCGGTCTGCCCCTGCTGTCCCTGATCGAGGCCGACACGATCACCGCCAAGGCGACCTGCGAGGCCGGCAAGGCACCGGTCGCCTCCGCGAACGTCCTCGGTGCCGTCACCGTCCTCGGCAAGCGCGTCACCCTCACCGCCGGCGGCCCGGCCGAGGTGAAGGTGCCCGGGGTCGGCGAGGTCCGCCTCGACCTCTCCCAGCGCAGCACCACGACCCGTACGGCCGCCGCCACCGCCCTCGAACTCAAGGTGTCCGTCAACCCGTTGAAGCTCAACGTGGCCGACGTCGAGGGCACGGTCACCCTGGCCAAGGCCACCTGCGAGTCGCCGATGACCCCGCCCACCAAGACCCCGGTACCGAGCCACGACCCGGCCGCCGGCCCGCGCCCCCAGGGCGCCCCCGCCGAAGCGGACCTCGCGGAGACCGGCGGCAGCTCGGCGACCCCGTACATCGCGGGCGGCGCACTGGCCCTGCTGCTGGCGGGCGGGGGAGCGGTCGCCGTGGCCCGGCGCCGGAAGAGCTGACGGAGGGCGGTGGTTCGGCCGGCGCCGGGGGCAGCGATCGGTCGGGGGCCGACCGCGGGGGCGCCGGTCACGGCCGGTGGCGGTTGGTGCCGGGGGTTTTGGACCCGGCGCTCACCGACCGCCCCGGCGCTCTTCCGTTCCCCCCCCCGGCCACGCGCCGGCGGCCGTCACGGACGAGCGAGTGCCGCCGACAGTGCCCGCAAGAAGCCGTCCGCCGTCGCCCGGTCCCGTACCGCGATCCGCACCCACTCCCTCCCGAGCCCCGGAAACGTGTCACCGCGCCGCACCGCGTAACCGAGTTCCCGCAACCGCCGCCGTACCCCGTCGGCGCCCGGCATGCGCACCAGCACGAACGGCCCCTCCGCCGGCTCCACCACCCGCACCCCGTGAGCGGCGAACGCGGCCAGCCCGGCCACCAGGTGCGCCCGGTCCCCGGCGATGCGATGCGCCGCGTGCCCCGCCTCCGCGAGCGCCCTCGGCGCCACACACGCCTCCGCGGCGACCAGCGCCGGTGTCGACACCGGCCACAACGGCTGGGCCCGCTCCAGTTCGGCGATCACCTCGGGCGCGGCCAGGACGTACCCGACGCGCAGCCCGGCCAGCCCCCAGGTCTTGGTGAGGCTGCGCAGCACCACGAGCCCCGGCACATCCGTCCGCCCGGCCAGCGCCTCCCGCTCACCCGGCACCGCGTCCATGAACGCCTCGTCCACCACCACGGTCCGCCCGGGGCGGGCGAGTCGGACGACCGTCCCCGCCGGATGCAGCACCGACGTCGGATTCGTGGGGTTGCCGATCACCACCAGGTCGGCGTCCTCCGGCACGTCCGCCGGGTCCAGCCGGAACCCGTCCTCCTCCCGCAGCAGCACCCGGTCCACGGTGTGCCCGGCGTCCCGCAGGGCGGCCTCCGGTTCGGTGAACTGCGGGTGCACGACCACCGGCCGGCGGACCTTCAGCGCGCGGGCGAGCAGGACGAACGCCTCCGCCGCCCCCGCCGTCAGCAGCACCCGCTCCACCGGCAGCCCGTGCCGGGCCGCCACCGCCGCCCGCGCGGCCCGCCCGTCCGGGTAGGCGGCGAGGGACGACAGCGAGCCGGCTATCTCCTCCCGCAGCCACGGCGGGGGCGTGTCCGCGCGGACGTTGACGGCGAGGTCGGTCAGCGCGGCCCCGTCGTCCCGCACTTCGGCGTCCCCGTGGTGCCGCAGGTCATGCCCGGCCCCGCCGGTCGCTTCAGTGCGCATGGCTGTGCGAGTGCCCCCCGTGGTGGTGTCCGTGCCCGTGGTGGTGGTGGTCGTCGTCCGGGTGGAAGTGCGGCTGCTGCGGCAGTCCCACCTTGTCCTCGAAGCCCGGCAGCGCGATCCGGTACACGCACGCGTCGCAGTTCATGCGCAGATCGCCCTTGACGGCCTCCTCGTACCGCTCCATCACCAGGTCCAGCAGCTCCGGTTCGGGCCCGATGACGTCGGCCGACCGCACGTCCAGTGCGGGGTGCGCCGCGGCCCATCCCTCGGTCTGCTCCCGCACCCGGTCCGGCAGGATGCCGGTGAAGAGGAAGTAGGGGAGTACGACGATCCGCCGCGCACCCAGCGCCGCGCACCGGTCCAGCCCGCTCGGCACGTCCGGCGCCGCGAGCGACACGAACGCCGTCTCGACCCCGGCGTAGCCACGCCCCTCCCACAGCAGCCGGGCCGCCTTGAACACCTCCGCGTTGGCGTCCGGGTCGGTCGAGCCGCGCCCCACCAGCAGCACCGTCACCTCGGAGCGGTCCACGCCGTCCAGCACCTGCTCCAGCCGCCGCTCCAGCACGTTCAGCAGCGACGGGTGCGGGCCCAGAGGACGGCCGTAGGTGTACGAGATGCCCGGGTGCCGTTCCTTCTCACGGGCCAGCGCGGCCGGTATGTCGCCCTTGGCGTGCCCGGCGGACACCAGCATCAGCGGGACGGCGGCGAACCGGCGCACCCCGCGCTCCACCAGCTCGGTCACGGCCTCGCCGAGCGGCGGCGGGGACAGCTCGATGAAACCGCCCGCGACGGGCAGTTCGGGATGGCGGAGCCCCAGCTCCCGGACGAAGTCGCGGAACGCCTCGGCTCCGGCGTCGTCCCGGGTGCCGTGGCCGGCGATCAGCAGGGCGGGCGGGGTGGTCACGCGTTCTCCTCGGATGAAGTGGGGTGGTACAGCAGGGCGTTGAGGGCGGCGGAGGCGACCGCCGACCCGCCCTTCTCGGACACGTTGCTCACGGCGGGCAGCCCGCTCTCGCGCAGCGCGGCCTTGGACTCGACGGCCCCGACGAAACCGACGGGCAGGCCGATGACGAGCGCCGGGGCCGCGTCCAGGGTCAGCAGCTCCTCCAGCGCGGTCGGCGCGTTGCCGATCACCCACAGGGCGCCGGGCCCGACCTGCTCGTAGGCGAGCCGGATGCCGTGCGCGGAACGGGTCAGTCCGGGTCCGGCCACGGCGTCCTTCAGCCGGCAGACGGTCTCCCGGCGGGTGATGCCGGCCCCGACCATCTCGACGTCGACCACGACCGGCGCCCCCGCGTGCAGCGCCGCGTGCGCCTCGACCAGGTCGTCCTCGTCCATGACGAGGTCGCTCGCGTAGTCCAGGTCGGCGGCGGAGTGGATGACCCGCTCCACCACCGCCCGGGTCAGCGGCGGGAAGTGCGAGGTGTCCAGCCGGGCGCGCAGCCGCCGGTAGGACTCCTCCTCGATGGGGTGGACCACACGGTTCACCGGGCGCCCTCCTGGGTGCTCTGCCAGCGGTAGCCGCGCGGGGTCACCATGCGTCCCGCGATGGTGCGGGTCGCGGTGTTGCCC
The DNA here is from genome assembly GCF_040609555.1 of Streptomyces sp. NPDC004658. Classification (NCBI taxonomy): domain Bacteria; kingdom Bacillati; phylum Actinomycetota; class Actinomycetes; order Kitasatosporales; family Streptomycetaceae; genus Streptomyces; species Streptomyces sp. NPDC004658. Next base: position 641 of record NZ_JBEXKG010000096.1, on the reverse strand, counting down.
ACGGTCACGACCGTCATCATGTCGACCGTCGCCGGGTCGAGCTCGCCGAGCGTCGTCACCCGGCTCGACTCGTCCGGCCGCGAGGCGTTGCGGACGACACCGACCGGCGTCGCCGGCTCCCGGTGCCCGGCGAGGATCGCCAGCGCCTTGGGCAGCTGCCAGTCACGGCCCCGGGAGCGCGGGTTGTAGAAGGTGACGACGAGGTCGGCCTCGGCCGCCGCGCGCACCCGGCGCTCGATGATCTCCCACGGCGTGTGCAGGTCGGACAGGCTGATGGACACGTGGTCGTGGCCCAGCGGCGCGCCCAGGACCGCCCCGGCGGCCAGCGCGGCCGTCACCCCGGGCACCCCGACCACGTCGATGTCGTCGGACGCCTCCGCGAGCGCCGGGGAGGCCATGGCGTACACGCCCGCGTCCCCGCTGCCGATCAGCGCCACCGCGTGCCCCTGGCGGGCCTGTGCGACCGCCGTCCGGGCCCGCTCCTCCTCCGCGCCGAGCCCCGACTCCAGCACCCGGGTGCCGGGCCGCAGCAGATCGCGGATCTGGTCCACGTACTGCGCGCCGGACGCCTTCCCGAAGGACGTCGTGCGGCACCGGGTGCGGCGGGGCAGCGGCCGTATCGACATCGAGGACGCGCTCAC
>NZ_JBEXKG010000095.1:0-30226 GCF_040609555.1 Streptomyces sp. NPDC004658 | reverse complement strand
GCCGCGGCGCGGGCGCCGGTGCCGTCCCCGGAGCGCAGGGCGGGGTGGAGGAGTTCCTGGCGGCCGTCGGCGTCCCACTCGGCCGCGAGCCGGCGGACGGCGACCAGGACGTGGGGCCGCCAGGCGGCGGTGGGGCCGGAGTGCCGGAGGGACGCGCCGAACAGCCGGGTGAAGGCGGCGGTGGTGAGCATGCCGGCGGCGCGCGGTCCGTCGGTGCACAGCCGGGCGTAGGCGAAGGCCGCCGCCCAGTGCCGGTCGAGGAGTTCGCCGACGGGGTGCAGGGCGGGCGACGCTCCCGTCCACTTCTTCAGTTCGGCGCTCAGCTGCTCGTCCGACAGGCCTGCGTCGGTCACGGCCGAATTCCTCCAGAGGCATTACGGGAGTTAGTCCATACCAATCGGTACGGTGAGGTCGTGGCAGCTCGAACGTCCGCCTGAGGCGGCACTTTTACACAGTCGGAGACGCCGCAACAAGCGATCTCCCGATTCTCGGGATTTCCCCACCGGGATTTTCGCTATTGACGTTTCGTCAAGGGCCGTCATTTCCTCCCTTTACCGCCGTCCGCCCGCCCGATAGGGGCTCGGAAATCCGCAGGCCGCCGCCACCCGTTCCACCGTCAGGTCGGTGACCTCCAGCAGCCGGGCCGCGTGCCGCAGCCGGGCGGTGGCGCTTCGGCGTCACGATGCCGGGGACGCCGGTGCCGCTGCCGTGGAGCGAGGGCGGGGGTCCGTGCGGCACGGAGTTCGCACCGCACGGACCGCACGGAACGGTCAGTGACCGCTGATCGCACGAGGCGAGTACGGCCGCTCCAGTTCCTCGATCTCCTTCTCGCCGAGCCTCAGTTCGACGGCGGCCACCGCGTCCTCGATGTGCTGCGGCTTGGCGGCGCCGACGATCGGTGCCGCCACCGTGTCCTGGTGCAGCAGCCAGGCGAGGGCCACCTGGGCGCGCGGCACGCCCCGCTCGCCGGCGATCCGGGTGACGGCCTCGACGATCGCGTGGTCGCTGGCCAGGTAGAGCCGGCTGCCGAAGTCGTCGTTCGCGCTGCGCTCGGTCACCGCGCCCCAGTCACGGGTGAGCCGGCCGCGGGCGAGCGGGCTCCACGGCAGCACGCCGACACCCTGGTCCGCGCACAGGGGGAGCATCTCCCGCTCTTCTTCCCGGTAGAGCAGGTTGTAGTGGTTCTGCATGGACACGAACTTGGTCCAGCCGTGCCGCTCGGCGGTGTACTGCGCCTTGGAGAACTCCCACGCGTACATCGAACTCGCCCCGATGTAGCGGACCTTGCCCGCCTTCACCAGGTCGTGCAGCGCCTCCATCGTCTCCTCGATGGGGGTCGCGTGGTCGTAGCGGTGGATCTGGTAGAGGTCGACGTAGTCGGTGCCGAGGCGGCGCAGGCTGTGGTCGATCTCGCTCATGATGGCCTTGCGGGACAGGCCGGCCCCGTTGGGACCGGGCCGCATCCGGCCGTTCACCTTGGTGGCGAGCACGATCTCGTCGCGGCGGGCGAAGTCCCGCAGGGCCTTGCCGACGATCTCCTCGCTGGTGCCGTCGGAGTAGACGTTCGCGGTGTCGAAGAAGTTGATGCCCGCCTCAAGCGCCTGCCGGATCAGCGGGCGGGACGCCTCCTCGTCCAGGGTCCACTCGTGCGTGCCGCGGTCCGGCAGTCCGTAGGTCATGCAGCCCAGACAGATCCGCGAGACGTCCAGGCCCGTGGAACCGAGCTTCACGTACTGCATCGTTGCTGCTCCTGCCTTCGGGACGATGGTCACGGCCGAGCCTACGACCTGACGCGGGGCGGGCTTGACGTACGGGCCGCGCGGGCGATGGGATCCTGACACGTACCGCGCCGCCCGGCGTGGGCAGGACGGAGCGGACGTGCCCCGCACGGGTGTTCACCGCGCCGCGGGGCCGCGCACGGCCCCGGGCGCCCTGGCAGCGGCCCTGATCGTCGCGGTGTCGGCGCTGTCCGGCTGCGCCTTCGGCGAGCGGGGGGAGGACGGCGCGCCGCCGCGCACCACGCCGCGGCTGCCGCCGCGGCACGCCGGGTTCGACTACCAGATCGGCGGTGCCTATCCCCCGCCCGCGGGCGTGCGGATCGTCAGCCGCGACCGGTCGGACTCCCCCGCTCCGGGCCTGTACAACATCTGCTACGTCAACGCGTTCCAGGCCCAGCCCGCCGAGCGCTCCTCCTGGCCGGCCGACCTGCTGCTGCGCGACGCCCGGGGCCGGGTGGTGATCGACGAGGACTGGGACGAGCCGCTGCTCGACATCGGCAGCCCGGCCAAGCGGGAGCGGGTGGCGCGGCGGGTGAACCGGTGGATCGACGGCTGCGCGGACAAGGGCTTCGACGCCGTCGAGCCCGACAACTACGACAGCTGGACCCGCTCCCACCGGCTGCTCACGGCGTCCGACGCGACGGCGTTCATGCGCCTGCTGTCCCGGCACGCCCACACCCGGCGGCTGGCCGTCGCGCAGAAGAACACCGCGGAGCTGGCCGGGCGGCGCGAGCGGGCCGGGCTGGACTTCGCGGTGACGGAGGAGTGCGGACGGTACGACGAGTGCGAGGTGTACGCGAAGGCGTTCGACGACCGGGTGGTGGACGTCGAGTACACCGACGCCGGCCTGCGCGCGGCCCGCGCCCGCTGGGGCGACCGGCTGAGCATCGTCCGCCGGGACCGGGACGTGTCCACGCCGGGCAGCGCCGGGTACGTCCGCGAAGGGGGCCAGGGCGGTCGCCGCGCCCGGTGATCGTCCGGCGGTACGGCGGTGCGGGCGCCGTACCGCCGGACGGTCGTCAGCCGGCGCTGTCCCGTACGGTGATCGCGCTGACCGGGCAGGCACGGGCCGCCGCCCGGACCATGGGGTCGCCCCCGCCGTCCTCGTGTCCGGGCACGAGCGTGCTGTAGCCGTCGTCGTCCTGGGTGAAGACGCCCGGCGCGGCCAGCGCGCACTGCCCGGCGCCGATACAGACGTCTCTGTCGATGTCGATGTGCATGAGCGAAGCCTCTTACCAGGTCACGGGGAGTTCCAGCATTCCTTGGATCGTGTCGCCGGGCTTGAAGGGAATGTCCTCCGCCGGCACGGCGAGCCGCAGCTGCGGCAACCGGGTGAACAGGCTGCCCAGGGCGATCTCCAGTTCGGCGCGGGCGAGGTTCTGGCCGAGGCACTGGTGGATGCCGAAACCGAAGGCGACGTGGTGGCGGTCGGCGCGGTGGAAGTCCAGGGCGTCGGGGTCGTCGTACACGGACGGGTCGCGGTTGATCACGGACGTCGAGAAGAGCACGCCGTCGCCGGCCCGGATCGTGCTGCCGGCGATCTCGATGTCCTCCAGCGCCACCCGCTGCAGTCCCTCCGCGATGGAGAGCATCCGCATCAGCTCCTCCACGACGGCGGGCAGCAGCGCGGGGTCGGCGCGCAGCTCGGCCAGCCGGCCGGGGTGCCGGAGCAGGGTGTAGGTGCCGAGGGAGATCATGTTGGCGGTGGTCTCGTGACCGGCGACCAGCAGGATGATGGCCAGTGACACGGCGTCGGCGCGGTCCAGCTCGCCCGTCCGGAGCCGGTCGTGGACCAGCTCGTCCAGGATGCCGTCGCCGGGCTCGGCCTGCGCGGCCTTGGCGTCGATCAGTCCGCCGAGGTAGTCCTCCAGCCGGTTGCGGGCCTCCACCGTGTCGGCGGCGGTCGGGCCGCGCAGCAGCCGGCGGGACTGCTCCTCGAAGAACTCGTGGTCGGCGTACGGCACGCCGAGCAGGCCGCAGATCACCATGGACGGCACGGGCAGCGCGAAGGCGGAGACCAGCTCGGCGGGCGGGCCCTGGGCGATCATCGCGTCCAGCAGTTCGTCCACGATCCGCTGGATCCAGGGGCGCAGTGCCGCCGCGCGTTTGACGGTGAACGACGGGATCAGCATCCGCCGCTGCCGCTGGTGCTCGGGGTCGTCCAGCCCGAGCAGGGCCACCCTGCGGTCGCGGCCCGCCAGGAACCGGGGCGTGGGCACGGGGAAGCCGGGGCGACGGCGCTCGGTGGACAGGCGGGGGTCGGCGAGCAGGTCCCGGGCGGCGGAGTACCCGGTCACCAGCCAGACCTCGCGGCCGTCGTAGAGGGTGACGCGGGACAGGGGGCGCCCGTCGCGCAGCGGGGCGTAGCCGGTGGGCGGATGGTAGGGGCAGGTGCGGTCCTGGGGGAAGGCGACGGGGTCGGGCGGGGCGGCCGGGCGGGAGAAGTCCGTCAGTTCCGTCATGGGAAGACCTCGCAGACGAAGAGGTGCGTCGTGCCGATCTTCATTAGATGCCCCAGGCACCTATGGGTCGACGCCAAGTTCGGCCACTTCGGTGACCTTCGTCATCTGGCCGAAGTACCCGGGGTCCGACGGGCGGAAACCGGTCACGTCCGGGTGCCGTGCTCGCCGGGGGCGAAGGCGCGGGCGACGGCGAGGCTGTCCTCGTACACGTGGTGCCGTACGACCAGGCCGTCCCGGACGGTCAGGTGCAGGGCGAACCGGGCGGCGTAGGCGCGGCCGGTCGGGGCGGCGGTCTGCCGGATGACGCCGAGCACGACCGCGTCCTCGCCGTCGGCCAGAACGCGCTCGACGGTGGTGCCGGCCTGCTCCGGGACGTGGTGGGCGGCCAGCTCCCGGTAGTGGGCGGCGGCGTCGGCACGCGTGGCGCGGTGCCGGATCCACGGCGTGTCCGCGCGGCCGTGTTCCTCCTCGGGCCAGTCCAGCCGCCAGTCGCAGCCCTCCGCGTACAGCTCGGCGATCCGCTCCGGATCGCCCTGGCCGATCCTGTGCAGGAGTTCCCGGACGGCGGCGCGGGTCGCGGCGGTGCGGTCGGCGGACATGGGTGGTTCCCTCCCCGGGTGGGCGGTGATCCGGACGCGGACCACTGTGCCGCGCGCGGCGGGAGGGCGCGATGACCTCGGAGGTAATCACCGCGGACGGACGGCGATCACCCGGTCGGGCGAACGGCGCCACGGTACGGATGAATCGCGGCGCCACCGGTGTTGTCGCGGTGGAAGGCAGCCGTTTGGACCGACGAAGGGAACGGAATCCCATGCCTCTTGAGGGCGAGTACGAGCCCAGCCCGACGCAGTGGGTGCGCGAGCAGGTCGAGTTGTACGAGAGCTCGGGCGGGACGAAGGGGACGACGCTGCTCGACACCGGTCTGCCGGTGATCGTGCTGACCACCCGCGGCGCGAAGAGCGGGAAGATCCGCAAGACGCCGTTGATGCGGGTGGAGCACGAGGGCCGGTACGCGGCGGTCGCCTCCCTCGGCGGCGCGCCCAAGCACCCGGTGTGGTACTTCAACGTCAAGTCCGACCCGCATGTCGAGCTTCAGGACGGTCCGGTGAAGCGGGACATGCGGGCCCGGGAGGTCACCGGGGCGGAGAAGGCCGAGTGGTGGGAGCGGGCGGTGGCCGCGTACCCGGCGTACGCCGACTACCAGAAGAAGACGTCCCGGGACATCCCGGTCTTCGTGCTGGAGCCGCTCGACGAGAGCTGACGCCGGTTCAGGCCGGGGAACGCCCCGTTTCAGAAAAATCTGTTCCGGGGAGGTGTGAACCGGCCTCCGGGCGGGCACTCGTGCGTCAGGCCCCGCCGCGTTCCCCCGTCGCGGCGGGGCTCTCTCGTGCCTCGCCCGCCGGCCGGTCGGTGACGTCCAGGAAGATCTGGTCGGTGTCGGGGAACGTCCGGGCGAGGGACCGCTTGATGCGTACGGCGACCTCCTCGACCCGTTCGCTGTCCAGGCCCGGCACCAGGTCGACGCGGGCGGCCACCAGCGTGGAGTCGAGGCCCATCTTCATCGTGAACAGCGCCTCCACGCTGTCGATCTCCGGTTGCGCGCGCAGCAGCGCGCGGATCCTGCCGCTCAGCTCCGGGTCGGCGGCCTCCCCGATCAGCTGGGCGCGGGCGTCGCGCCCGAGCCGGTAGGCGACGTAGACCAGGAGCAGGCCGATCGCCAGCGAGGCGGACGCCTCCCAGACGACCTGCCCCGTCACCATGTGCAGGGCCATCCCGGCCAGGGCCAGGGTCACGCCGAGCACCGCCGTGCCGTCCTCGGCGACCACCGTGCGCAGCGCCGGGTCGCGCAGCGCGTCCAGACCGCCGCCCTGCCGGCGCACCTGGTGCAGGGCCCGCAGCAGCGAGACGCCCTCGGCGACCAGGGCCACGCCCAGCACGATCAGGCCCGCCACATAGCCGCTGAACTTCTCCTCGGCGCCGCTCCTGAGGGCCTCGACGCCCTGGAAGAAGGAGAAGCAGCCGCCCATGACGAAGATGCCCACCGCGGCGAGCAGGGACCAGAAGAAGCGTTCCTTGCCGTAGCCGAAGGGGTGCCGGGTGTCGGCGGGGCGGCGGCTGCGGCGCAGGGCGGCCAGCAGGAAGACCTCGTTGAGGCTGTCGGCGACCGAGTGCGCGGCCTCCGACAGCAGCGCGGGCGAGCCCGCGAGGACGCCGCCGGCCGCCTTGGCGACGGCGATCACCAGATTGGCGGCGAGCGCCACGAGGACGGTGACCTTGGTGTGCCGGTCGCCCTTGGCCCCGGCTCGACCACCGGGGCCGGCGCCGTCGTCGGTGCGCGCGGGCTCCGCCGGACCCTCCTGGGCGTGCGATGCCGGCGCCCCGTCCGGGGACTGTGCCGGCGCCCCATCGGAAGCCTGCGCGCGGGCCGGTGCCCTGTCCGAGGCCGGTGCGCGGGCCGGTGCCCCGTCCGAGGCCGGTGCTCCTCGCGCGCCGTCCCGGGCGTGTGGTGTCGGTCGTGTTCCGTTGGTCTCGGCCGTCCGTGCGGCCGGCTCCCGTTCCGAGGATGTCCCGCTCATCTCTCGCCGATTGCCCCCGACCGGACGGCTCAACCGTGCGATCCGGGTGAAACGGGGAACGCGGTGGCCAGGACCACCCGTGCGGCGAGGAGGAGACATGGGCGGCGACGGCAACCGCGCCTACGGACACCGGACGTTCAGCCGGTCCAGGAGCCACTTCCGGGACCGGATCACCGCCGACGGCCGGGACGGCTGGCCGGTCGAGGGGGACCGCTACCGGCTGGTGGTCTCCCGTGCCTGTCCGTGGGCGAGCCGTGCGGTGATCTCCCGCCGGCTGCTGGGGCTGGAGGACGCGCTCTCGATGGCGGTCGCCGATCCGCTCCAGGACGACCGCAGCTGGCGGTTCACCCTGGACCCGGACGGCCGGGACCCGGTGCTCGGCATCAGGTTCCTGAGCGAGGCCTACGACAAGCGGGAGACCGGCTACCCGGGCGGGGTGAGCGTGCCCGCGATCGTGGACGTCCCCAGTGGACGGCTGGTCACCAACGACTACCAGCGGATCACCCTGGACCTGGCCACCGAGTGGACGGCCCTGCACCGCGCCGGCGCGCCGGACCTCTACCCGGCCGACCGGCGCGACAAGATCGACCAGGTGATGGCCGAGGTCTACGAGGACGTGAACAACGGAGTGTACCGGGCCGGGTTCGCCACGCACCAGAAGGAGTACGAGGAGGCGTGCACGGCGGTGTTCCGGCGACTGGAACTGCTCGGCGAGCGGTTGTCCGGGCAGCGGTATCTGGTCGGTGACACCCTCACGGAAGCGGACATCCGGCTGTTCACCACGCTGGTCCGGTTCGACGCGGTCTACCACGGCCACTTCAAGTGCAACCGCTGGAAGCTGACGGAGCACCCGGTGCTGTGGGCGTACGCCCGGGATCTGTTCCAGACGCCGGGGTTCGGCGACACGGTGGACTTCGACCACATCAAGCGGCACTACTACCAGGTGCACACCGGTATCAACCCCACCGGCATCGTGCCGCTCGGCCCGGACCTCGCCGGCTGGCTGAGCCCGCACGGCCGCGCGGAGCTGGGCGGCCGGCCGTTCGGTGACGGTACGCCGCCGGGACCGGTGCCCCCGGGCGAACGGGTGGCCCCGCAGGGACGGCCCGCATGAGGGGCGATCGACGAGGAAGTAGACACACATGGCCAAGAACAAGAAGAAGAAGCTCCCTCTCGTCTACCAGCCGGTCGGATTCGTGCTCAGCTGGGCGGGCGGTGCGCTGGCCGGAATGGCCTTCCGCAAGGCGTGGATGGCGATCCGGCACGAGGAGGACGCCCCCGACGCCCTGGACCCGGACCGCAGCTGGGGTGAGATCCTGCTGGCCGCCGCGGTCCAGGGCGCGATCTTCGCGGTGGTGCGCAGCGCCGTGGACCGCACCGGCGCGAAGGCCATCGCCCGGTCGACGGGTGTGTGGCCGGCGGCCGACAAGGGCGGCCGGGACTGACCGGACCGACCGCCCCCCTGCTCCGGCGCCCCGGCCGATCCCGGTCGCGGCGCCGGGGTTCATCTTTTCCTCGGCACCCCCGCCTGCGCCCCCGCGGCGCCGCCGGTCACCCCTGCTTCGGTGCGGTCGCCGGCAGCAGGCGCAACGTGAAGGAGTGCCCGGCGGGGTCGGCGTAGCCCCTCTCCTCGTACGGGCCCGCCGCGTCCCTCGTCTCGATCGGCCGGCCGCCGAGCCCCACCACGCGTCGCTCCGCCTCGTCCAAGTCCTCGACGAGGAAGTCGAGATGGACCTGGAGGGAGTTCTCCGGGCGCGGCCAGCTGGGCGGGGTCGCGTTGACGTCCCGCCGGAAGGCCAGCCGGACGCCGTCGGCGCCCCGGACCTCCACGAGGTTGGCGGACGCGTTCGTCCGCTCTCCGTCCAGCAACTCCCTGTAGAACTCGGCGAGTTTCTCGGGCTCGGCGCAGTCCAGCACGACCACGCCCGCTTTCACCAGTGTCATCGGTCCTCCCGGGAAGTGTCCTCTTCCCAGCGGATATCCCGGGCCCCCGGATTCAGTCGGCGGGCAGCCACTGTCCGTCGCGCATCAGTTCCCGACCGCGCCGTTCGCCCTCCTCGCGCCAGGCCTGGATCCGCTGCGGGAAGACCCGGAAGTACAGGTGGCGGGCGGGCAGTCGGCGCGGGTCGAAGCCGGTCTTCCCGGCGAAGACCTCGGCGTCCTCCTCGGGCAGGTCCTCGGGGGTCACCGCGCGGACGCCGCCGTCGACCAGGACGACGTCCCGGGTGGGGCCGATGCCGAGGCGGGCGCGTCCGGTGGCCACGAGATTGCGGCCGGTGGTGCTGTCCGCCGGGACGGCGATCAGCAGGCAACTGCCGTCCCACACGAACGACAGCGGCACGAGGTACGGCGCTCCGCCGTCGGGACCGGCGGTGGCGACCCACGCGTCGACGTCGTGTTCCAGCCGGTGCAGGGTGTCCTTCTTGCGCTCTTCGGCGGTGCGGGGCGGGGGCGGGGTCATGACGTGCGGCCTCCTCTGTGTGATCGTTCTGATCAGTGTGGCCGTGGCCCCCGGTCCGCGCGCGCAGTCAGCCGCCGAAGGCGTGTCCGGGCGGCGGGACGGGGGGACCCCACGAGAACACCGTCCACCTGTCCGGCACCCGTCCTGCGACCACCTCTCCCCCGACCGACCCGGAAAGGCGTCATGCACCCTGATCTCCTCTTCACCGGAGGCCCCGTCCTCACCCCCGAGGGCCGTACGGCGACCGCCGTGGCCGTCACCGGCGACCGGATCACCGCCGTCGGCCACGCCGGGCTGCGCGAACTCGCCGGGCCCCGTACGGAGGTGGTCGATCTCGCCGGGCGGCTGCTGCTGCCCGGCTTCCAGGACGCGCACGTCCATCCGGTGCCGGCCGGGCTCGAACTGTCCCGGTGCGATCTGACCGGTGCGACGACGGCGGAGGCGACCGTGGCCGCCGTACGGGCCTACGCCGACGCGCATCCGGAGCGGGAGTGGATCCTCGGCGGCGGCTGGTCGATGGAGGCGTTCGCGGGCGGCACGCCGACGAAGGAGCTGCTGGACGCGGTCGTCCCGGACCGGCCGGTGTACCTGCCCAACCGTGACCACCACGGTGCCTGGGTGAACAGCCGGGCGCTGGAGCTGGCCGGCATCGGCCCGGACACGCCCGACCCGGCCGACGGGCGGATCGAGCGGGACGCCTCGGGCGCGCCCGCCGGCACGCTCCAGGAGGGCGCGATGCAGCTGGTCGGCCGGCTGGCCCCGCCCGCCACGGCGGCCGACCGGCTGGCCGCGCTGCTGCACGCCCAGCGGCATCTGCACGCCCTCGGCATCACCGCCTGGCAGGACGCGCTGGTCGGCGACTTCCTCGGCATGGACGACCCGGCCGAGGCGTATCTCACCGCGGCGCGGGACGGTTCGCTCACCGCCCGGGTCGTGGGTGCCCTGTGGTGGGACCGGGAGCGCGGTGCCGAACAGATCCCCGAACTCGTCGAGAGGCGCGCCGAGTCGAGCCGGGGGCGGTTCCGGGCGGGCACGGTGAAGCTGATGCTCGACGGCGTCGCCGAGAACCACACGGCCGCGCTGCTCGACCCGTATCTGGACCGGTGCGGCTGCGTCACGGCCAACCGCGGCACGAGCTTCATCGATCCGGAGCGACTGCCCGGATACGTGACCGAGTTGGACGCGCTCGGCTTCCAGTGCCACTTCCACGCGCTGGGCGACCGGGCCGTACGGGACGCGCTGGACGCGATCGAGGCGGCCCGGTCGGCCAACGGCCCCAGCGACACCCGGCCGCACCTCGCGCACCTCCAGGTCGTGCACCCGGACGACATACCCCGCTTCGCCCGGCTCGGCGCCACCGCGACCGTCCAGCCGCTGTGGGCCGCGCACGAGCCGCAGATGGACGAGCTGACGATCCCGTTCCTCGGCCCCGAACGGGCCGCCCGGCAGTACCCGTTCGGGGCGTTGCTGCGCTCCGGGGCACGGCTCGCCGCGGGCAGCGACTGGCCGGTGAGCAGCCCCGATCCGCTCCAGGGCATCCATGTCGCGGTCAACCGGATCGAGCCGGGGGGCACCGGGCCGGTGTTCCTGCCGGACGAACGGCTGCGCCTGACCGACGCGCTGACGGCGTACACGGCCGGGTCGGCGTACGTGAACCACCTGGACGACGCCGGCCGGGTCGCCGTGGGCGCGCTCGCCGACCTGGTGGTCCTGGACCGCGACCCGTTCACCGGGGCGCCGGAGTCGATCGCCGGGACGACGGTGGCGCTGACCTATGTGGGAGGCGAGTGCGTGTACGCCGCGGAGTGAGCGTGGGGGCACCGGCCCCGCCCGCGCCGGTCAGTCGCATCCGACGCCCTCCTTCACCAGCGGCCACGCCTCCACCCCGTGGTCCGTGCGCACGTACGCCGTCGTCCTGTCGGCCGTCAGCCACAGCCGCCGCCCGCGGTAGTGGTACCCGGTGTCCCGGGCGTCCGCGGGCATGCGGACCTTCGCGCGGTAGGGCGCCCGGAGCAGTCCCTCCCCGCCCAGCACGCCCTCGGGGTCACGGGCGTAGGTCCGCTTGTCCAGGGCGAGGAAGTCGGCGGACTGCCAGTCGCAGTGCTCCGGCCCCGACGAGCTGTGCAGACGGGACACCGGCACCCGCCGGCCCGCCCGGTCGGTCCAGATCTGCCAGCCCGTGGTGGCCGTGAAGCTCTCCGGGAGTTCGGCCGGGTCGCAGGAGGCGCTCGGCTCCGGGCCCCAGCCGGGCCGGTCCTTCTGGTCCTTGGCCACCACGACCGCCACCTTGGTGCGGCCGTCCACGTCGTAGGAGTACAGGACCCGGTCCGCTTCCTCGCGTTCCACGCGGTACCCGTGGTCGGGCTCCTCCGGCTGCACCATGTCGAAGTAGAGGGCCAGCCCCTCCTGCGGCGTCCTGCCGCCGTCGGACCTGCCCCAGCCGTCGGGTCCGGAGCCCTGGAAGATCTCCCCGTCGCATTCCAGGGCCCGGCCGGCCGCCCCGGAGGCCAGGCGCAGCGCCCGGGGCGTGCTCTCGTCGAGTTCCTTGGTCGGCACGTCGAGCGGACCGCTGTACGGGGTCGCCGGAGGGGTGCCCTTCACCACCAGGTCCGGCCTGGGGCCGCCGTCGCACCCCGCCGCCCCCGCCGTCACGGCCGTCAGCACCGCCGCCGCCACCAGCCCTCTGCGCATTCCCGCCCCTGTTCTCCCGTGCTCTGTGCGCTTCTTCGACGCCGGAGCGCGGCGGAACGTTCAGCGGGCCCGCTGGAAGGTCCTCCGGTAGGCCTGCGGGGACACGCCGATCGCCGCGTGCAGGTGCTGGCGCAGTGAGGCGCCGGTGGCGAAGCCGACCTCGGCGGCGATCCGGTCCACCGGCAGGTCGCTGGCCTCCAGCAGGTGCCGGGCGCGGGCGACGCGCTGCTGGATCAGCCAGCGGCCGGGGCTGAGGCCGACCTCGTCGTGGAAGCGGCGGGCGAAGGTGCGCAGGCTCATCCGGGCGTGTCCGGCGAGGTCGGCCAGGGTGAGCGGCTCGTCCAGGCGCTCCAGCGCCCAGGCGCGGGTCGCGGCCGTGCCGGCGGCGCCGCTCTCGGGGACCGGCTGCTCGATGTACTGGGCCTGGCCGCCGTCCCGGAACGGGGGCACGACACAGCGGCGGGCGACGGCGTTGGCCAGTTCGCTGCCGTGGTCGGTGCGCACGATGTGCAGGCAGACGTCGACGCCGGAGGCCGCCCCGGCGGAGGTGAGGATACGGCCGTCGTCGACGAAGAGGACGTCCGGGTCCAGGTCCACCTGGGGGTAGCGGCGGCGGAAGAGGTCGACCACCTGCCAGTGGGTGGTCGCCCGGCGGCCGTCGAGCAGGCCGGCCGCGGCGAGGACGAAGGCGGCCGTGCAGATGGAGACGATCCGGGCGTCCGGGCGGATCCGGTCGAGCGCGGCGGCGACCTCGGCGGGCAGTTCGGTGGGGATGTGGGAGGTCGCCATGGAGGCGACGACGACCGTGTCGGCCGTCTCCAGGATCTCGGGGCCGTGGGCGACGCCGACGGTGAAGTCGGCGTTGGTGCGCACCGGACGGCCGTCGACCGTGCAGGTGAACACCTCGTAGTGACCGTCGGCCGCGCCGAAGATCCGGCTGGGGATGCCCAGCTCGAAGGGGTAGACGCCGTCGAGGGCCAGGACGACCACGCGTTCGGGTCTCGGTGTGCCACGCATGGCAGGATCCTATCGAAGGTTGGCATTCATGCCATTTCCCGGGCGGGCGGGCTTCGGCAGGCTGGGTGACCATGAGCGATGTGAACACGATGCGAGCCATCAGCCAGGACGTCCTCGGCGGTCCCGAGGTCCTGAGGGAAGTACGGGTGGAGCGGCCGAAGCCTCGCCCCAACGAGGTGCTGGTCCGGGTGCGGGCCGCCGGGGTGAACCCCACCGACTGGAAGCACCGGGCCACCGGCGGGTTCCTGGGCGAGCCCCCGTTCGTCCTCGGCTGGGACGTCTCCGGCGAGGTCGCGGAGACCGGGATCGGGGTGGCCGCGTTCCGGCCCGGCGACGAGGTCTTCGGCATGCTGCCCTACCCCTTCGGCCACGGCTCGCACGCCGAGTACGTCACCGTCCCGGCCCGGGCCCTGGTGCACAAGCCGGCCTCCCTGGACCACGTGCAGGCGGGCGCGCTGCCGCTGGTGTCCCTGACCGCCTGGCAGGCGCTGACCGAGCACGCGGACGTCGAGGCGGGGCAGCGGGTACTCATCCACGCGGCGGCCGGCGGGGTCGGCCATGTGGCCGTGCAGATCGCCAAGGCGCGCGGCGCCTACGTGATCGGGACGGCGAGCGCGGGCAAGCACGACTTCCTGCGGGAGATCGGTGTGGACGAGCCGGTCGACTACCACACGACGGATGTCACGGAGGCGGTGCGGGACGTCGACGTCGTCCTGGACACCCTGGGCGGTGAGACCTCCGTGCGCTCCCTGCGGGTGCTGCGGCCGGGCGGTGTCGTGGTGTCGATCCTGCCGGTGGGCTCGCAGGAGTTCCACGAGGAGGCGGAGCGGCTCGGGGTGCGGGCGGTGCGGATGCTGGTCGACGCCGACCGGTCCGGGATGCGGGCGGTCGCGGAACTGGCGGAGTCCGGCCGGCTGAAGGCGACGATCGCCGGGACGTTCCCGCTGGCCGACGCGGCGAAGGCGCACGAGCTGGGCGACACCGGGCGGACGACCGGCAAGCTGGTGCTGCTCGCGGACTGAACGCGGCGCACGGACACGCCGCAAACCCGAAGACATATGTCAATCGAACATGCTCAAATTCCTTCCATCGAGGGTAACTTGACGATCGGGAAGCGACGTCCGGGCGCGGGTGGGAGGTGGTGGCGAGGTGCGACACGAACCCGTACCTCTCCCCCGGCAGCTGGGCATGTACGCCTACCGCGGGCACACGGTGCTGGAGTTCCGGGGTGAGATCGACATCGCCTCGGCCACGGAGCTCGGCCCGTTCCTCGACCGGGCCACCGACCGGCCCGGGGCACGGGTCGTCATCGACCTGCGGCCCGTGGAGTTCTTCGACTGCTCGGGGCTGCGGCTGCTGTACCGGGCGCGCGTCCGGGTGCTGGAGCGCGGCGGGCAGCTGCACCTCGTGTGCACGCACCCGCTGACGCTGCGCGTGTTCCGGGTCACCGGGCTGGCCCGGCTGCTGCCCCCGCACCCGAGCCTGGACGCGGCCCTGGCCCGCTCCGGGGCCGCGTCCGGTTCACTGTGAGACCGGCTGCCCCGGCCGGCCCCATGTCGCAGGTCTGCTCCGGCTGTTGACGGGAATGTGGTCAACAGGAAGGAGGACCGTCGCGATGACGACTTCCGTGAGGCGCCTGCCGGGGTGGGCCAAGGCCGTGGCGGCGCTCGTGCTGGTGCTCGCCGTACTGTTCGCCGGGATCCGGCTGGCCGTACTGCCCGGCATCAAGGACCTGTTCGGCACCGAGACCCACGACCGCTCCGGCCCCGCACTCCTCAAGTCCATCCAGGACATGAGCCGTTACGACGCCGCGTCGGGCAACTTCCAGGTCGTCGTGGACCTGGACAAGGACGCGAAGTTCCTGCCCGACGCCATCCGCGGCACCCGCACCCTGTACGTCGGCGCGGGCACCGTGGACGCCTACGTCGACCTGGGCCGGGTCGGCGACAAGGACGTGACGGTCGATGACGACCGCACGTCCGCCACCATCCGGCTGCCGCACGCGCGGCTCGGCAAACCGGCCCTGGACCCCGACCACTCCTACGCCGTCTCCAAGCAGCGCGGGCTGCTGGACCGGCTCGGCGACCTGTTCTCCGACAACCCCAACAGCGAGCAGGCCGTGCAGCAGCTCGCCGTCCGGCACATCGGGGACGCCGCGCGCACCAGCGGGCTGACCGCCCGGGCCGAGCGCAACACCACCGGCATGCTCCAGGGCCTGCTGCGCTCCCTCGGCTTCACGGAGGTGCACATCGCGTACGGCACCTGATCAGGAGCCGAGGATTCCCGGCAGGGCCAGCGCCCCCAGCACCGTGGCGCCCACCAGCAGCCAGGCCACGTAGTCACCGACGTGCCCGGACTGGAGGCGTCTGAGGGGCGCGGCCCAGTCGGGGGCGGCCACCCAGCGCGGGCGGCTGACCGCGAGGCCGGCCAGCGCCACGGCCAGCACGGTGGAGGCCACGCCCAGCAGGACGCCGGGCAGGGTCCAGTGCGCGGAGGCGTGGGCGCCGCCCGAGCCGGCCTCGTTGACGGAGCGGGCGACCAGGCCGCCGAAGCCGGGGGCCACGCCGATGGCGAGGGCGGCGGCGAGCAGCAGGGCGGGCACGGTCGTCATGGTGTCCGGGACGCGGCGCAGCAGGCCGGAGGTCTCGGGTTCCTCGTCGGAGCCGCTGGTCTCGTACTGCGCGTCCTCGGGGCGCGGCCCGAGGCCCAGGAAGACCCGGGCGGTGACCCGCAGGACCGCGCCGGCGGTGATCGCGGAAGCGGCCACGAACACCACGGTGAGCGGGCCGCCGACCGCCTCCTCGGCGATCGCCTTGCCCAGCGCCGTACCGAACGGCGGCAGGCCGGCCAGGCCGAGGCCACCGGCGGCGAACATCACGGCGGTGGCGCGCAGCTGCCCCCGGGCCCGGCCGTGCAGCGCGTGCTCGTCGACGCTGCCGAACCGGTCCAGCAGCGCGCCCGCGCAGGCGAACAGCGCGGCCTTCACACCGGCGTGGCCGAGGAGGTACAGGGCGACCCCGTCGTCGCCCTCGGGGGTGAGGACGCCGAGGCCGACGAGGAACAGGCCGGTGTGGGCGACGGTGGAGTAGGCGAGGAGCCGTTTGATGTGCCGCTGGTACCAGCACATGACGGCACCGGTCACGGCGGTGACGACGCCGAGCGTCACCAGGGCGCGGGTCAGGTCGGCGGCGGGGACGCCGCCGGGTCCGGCGAAGACCGTGCCGTACACCCGCCACACGCCGTAGGCGCCGAGTTCCACCATGACGCCGGACAGCAGCATGCAGACCGGGGTGGGGGCGACGGCGTGCGCGTCCGGGAGCCAGAAGTGGAACGGCACGGCCGCCGCCTTCACCAGAAGCCCGGTCAGCACCAGCACGAAGGAGGCGAGGACGAGCGCGTCCGGCCCGCCCTGCCCGGCGGCGGCGTCGAGCCCGCGGCCGATCTTCGCCATGGCCAGTTCGCCGGTGCGGGCGTACAGCAGGGCGATGCCCATCAGCAGGCCGTACGCGCCCAGGGAGTTGACGATCCCGAAGGTCAGGGCGCCCTGCACGGCCTTGGCCTCGTCGATGCGGTAGCCGGTCAGGGCGTAGGCGACCACGCTCATCAGCTCGAAGAACACGAACGCGTTGAACAGGTCGCCGGCGACGGCGAAGCCGCACATGGCGCCCTGGAAGACCAGCATCAGCGCGGTGAAGGAGCCGGTGCGCTCGCGCGGCGGCTCGTCGAAGTAGCGCCACGAGTACGCGAGCGCGGCCAGGGTCAGCAGGGAGGCCAGCGCGGCCATGCCGAGCGCCGGGCCGTCCCCGACCACGAGGATGCCGACGCTCTCGCCGTCGACGGGCAGCCAGCCGCCGACCCACTCGACCATCGGCGGCGACGAGTTCAGCAGAAGGACGAGCGCGAGGGCGCCCGTACCGCCGGAGACGGCGAATCCGGTGATCTCGGCGGCGACCCGGGGCAGGTGGCGGCCCGTGGCCACGAGCAGGGCCGCGCCGAGCAACGGGACCGCGACGAGCAGCGGGATCAGGTGGTGCATCAGCCGCGCAGCTCCCGCAGTTCGTCGGGGTCGACCGTGCCGTGCCGTTTGGCGATCTGCAGGACGAGGGCGAGCAGCAGCGCGGTGACGGTGGCGCCGACGACGATGTCGGTGAGGGTGAGGGCTTGGACCACCGGGTCGACCACCGGCCGGGAGCCGGGCTTCAGGTCGGAGAAGACGGGTGCGGTGGCGCCGTCGCGGTAGCCGACGGCGAGCAGCAGGACGTAGGTGGCGCACTGGCAGACCGCGAGGCAGCCGACGGCGTGGATGAGGTTCCGGCTGGTGGCGAGGCCGTAGCAGCCCGTCAGGAAGATGTAGACGGCGACCAGGTACGGAAGGACGTGCATCACGGTGTTCCCCCCATGGGCTCCTCCTCGATCTCCACGGCCTGGTCGAGGAAGTGGGCGAGCAGGACGACGACGGCGCTCGCCACCTCCATGCCGATGGCCGCGTTCAGCAGGGGGACGGTGCCGCCGGACGACAGGGTGTTGAACGTGCCGTACGGCAGCAGGGTGTTGGCCAGGAACGCGGTGCCGGCCAGGACTCCGGCGGCGCCGAGCACGAGGTAGGCGGAGACGGCGAGCGCGTCGGCGGTCTCGTAGACGCCGAGCGGGCGGACGCGTTCCAGCGCGTGGTAGTCGGCGCCGAGGTAGAGCAGGTGCAGGGCGGTCGCGGCGACGACCCCGCCCTGGAAGCCGCCGCCGGGGCTGAGCTGGCCGTGGGCGATGACGTACAGGCCGGTGACCAGGGCGACGGGAAGCACGAGCAGGGCGTAGCGGCGCACCGGGCGGGCCACGTCGGCGGGTTCGGGCCGGGCCCGGTGCTCGTCGCGGGCCTCGCGCAGCAGCACCACGCAGCCGAGGACGGCGGCGAACAGGATGCTCATCTCGCCGAGGGTGTCGTAGGCGCGCTGGTCGAAGTTGACGGAGGCGATGGTGTTGGCGGTGTGCCGGGCGAGGGAGGCGTGGACGGCACGGTCGCCGTACGGGTGCCGGGTGCCGCCGAAGCCGGGCAGGTCCAGGCAGGCCGCGACGAGCAGGGCGGCCAGGCCCGCGCCGCCGACGGCCAGCAGCCACAGCCGCAGCCGGTTCACTCGGTCTCCTCCTTCGAGCGGCCCCGGCGTCTGACCTTGCGCACCGACAGCATGATCAGCAGCGGGGTGACGGCGGAGCCGACGGCCAGCTGGGACAGGCCGACGTCCGGGGCCTGGAGCACGGTGAACAGCGCGGCCAGCAGGACGCCGAGGAAGGACAGCACGAGCGCCTGGCGGGCGGGGTCGCGCTGGGCCACGGCCGCGGTGGCGGCACCGGCCACGAGCAGCAGGGCCACGGTGATCAGGGCGTCGGACACACGGCACCCGCCTTCCGGATGCGGGCCGGCGCGCGCCCGCCGCGCGGGGCGTACCGGGCGCGGGCCGCCCCCTCAGCCACCGCGCACCCCCCGGAATCCGCCCGCCAGCGCGCGGGAGGCGATCAGGTTGCCGCCGATCAGCAGGGCGCCGACCACCAGGAGCTTCACCGTCGCCCGCCCGGGTTCGCCGGCCACGCACACGGCGAGGACGGCCGCCGCGCCCAGTCCCGCCGCCGCCCGGGTCAGCCCCCACGCGCTCGGGTGTTCGCCGGCCAGGTCGTCGGAGAGCAGCCGGGCGAAGACGAGCGTGCCGACCGGGCCGAGCAGGGCGAGCAGCAGCGCGAGGTCGACGTAGGACGGGCGGCCGTAGCCCTGGGCGAGCAGCAGCAGGGCCGGGCAGACGGCGGAGGTGGTCAGGTTCTGGGCGATGACCCGGCGGCCCGGCGGGCCGGTGGTCACGCCCCACAGGGCGGCCGCGCCTCCCCCGCCCAGCTCGACGGTCGCCGCGAGGATCCAGCCGTTCACCGCCAGGTCACCGCCCGCCGGCCGGTCCGGGCGAGGACCGCGCCCACGGCGGCACAGCTCGCGCCGACGATCCGTTCCAGGGTGTCGACCGTGCTGATCAGCACCAGCCACAGCAGCGCCAGCACCGCCCACCAGGCGAGGAGTTCGCCGGCGGCGAGGAGGACCGCGCGGGGTGCCGTGGGACGGGTCATGCAGCGCCTCCTCGGTCCGCTGTGCTCGGGTACGCGGCGATGTGCCGGAGTGCCGCTGGGGGCATCCAAGCACCGCCGGACCCGGGCGGGAGCGGCGGCACGCGGGTCCGCACCCGGAGTGCCCCTCAGGCGTGAACGGAAACCGCGGGTGTGAACCGGGCGGCGGGCATCCTGGGCCGCGGTGCGGGTAACCGACGTTCGGAACGGGGAAGTTGACGAGTGGAGGACCACATGGCCCGTGCCGTCCCGCGCCTGCCGGAGATCCTGCGCGGCGCCCGGAAAGGGCAGCCGCCCGAGGAGGCCCGCCCCGCCCGGAGCGGGCGGCCCGCCGGCGAGGTCCGTCCCCGGCCCACCCTGAGGTGGTGGCCGGCCGGGAAGGCGCACCCCCGATCCGCCGGGAAGCGGCCCCCGGCCGAGGAGACCGGGCAGCGGCGGCCCGCCGAAGAGGCACGCCCCCGTCCCCCGCGGCACGCGCTGCCGTTGCCGGTCCGGCTGCTGGCGATCCTGGTCGCCTTCGCCTGCATGGTGGCGTTCGCCGTCGTCCTGGCCCGCATCACCCTCCAGCCGTCGCCCGCGTCGGTGCCGCTGACGCACAGCAACCTTCATCCGGGCCGCTCGCTCAAGGCCTACCTGGAGCATGCGTCGGTGCGGGACGCGGTCCGGCAGCTCGGCGGCAACCTGTTGCTCGGCGTGCCGTTCGGCGTCCTGGTGCCGGTCCTCGCCCCGCGCGCCCGGGGCGCGCTCCAGGTGCTCGCGCTGACGGCCCTCGTGATGCTGATGGTGGAGCTGGTCCAGGGGGCGCTGGTCACCGGGCGGGCCTTCGACATCGACGACGTCCTCCTCAACACGGCGGGAGCCCTGGTGGGTTGGCTGCTGCTGGGGCGGCGGCTCGGCCGGGGGGTGCACCGGCGCGTGCGCGAGCCGTCGGCCGGCTGAGCGCCGGAGGGGGCAGGTGCCCGGTGGATGACGGGTCGTCAGCAGCAGGTCCGTACCAGAGTATTGACGACCCCTTATCTCACCCCTTAAATCAAGAGGCGCATCGCTCACACCCCCCCACACGAACGGAGAGCCATGGCCTCCCCACGCCTGCTCCGCAGATGTCTTCTCGCGGCCCTGTCCGCGGCGCTGATCGGCTCGGCCGCCGTCGGTCCGGCGCGCGCCGACACCGCCGCCCCCGCGGCGGCGGCCGTCACCACCTTCTCCGACACCTTCGACGGACCCGCGGGCGCCGCCGTCGACTCCTCGAAGTGGACCCTGGAGACCGGCGACAACGTCAACAACCACGAGCGGCAGTACTACACCTCGGGCACGAAGAACGCGGCCCTGGACGGCCAGGGCCATCTGGTGATCACGGCCCGCAAGGAGAACCCGGCCGGCTACCAGTGCTGGTACGGCAGCTGCCAGTACACCTCGGCCCGGCTGAACACGGCCGGGAAGTTCAACGCCCAGTACGGCCACGTGGAGGCGCGGATGAAGATCCCGCGCGGCCAGGGCATGTGGCCCGCGTTCTGGATGCTGGGCACGCCGGTCAACTGGCCGGACTCGGGCGAGATCGACGTGATGGAGAACGTCGGCTTCGAACCCTCGACCGTGCACGGCACCATCCACGGCCCCGGCTACTCCGGCTCGGGCGGCATAGGCGCGGCCTACTCGCTGCCGAACGGCCAGGCCTTCGCGGACGCCTTCCACACCTTCGCCGTCGACTGGGCGCCCGACTCGATCACCTGGTCGGTGGACGGCAACGTCTACCAGCGCCGCACCCCGGCCGACCTGGGCGGAAAGACCTGGGTGTTCAACAAGCCGTTCTTCCTGATCCTCAACCTGGCGGTCGGCGGCTACTGGCCCGGCGACCCCGACGGCTCCACGCAGTTCCCGCAGCAGTTGGTGGTGGACTCGGTGTCGGTGACGACGAGCGACAGCGCCGCCGGCGTGCCGATCCGCGGCCTCGCGGGCAAGTGCGTGGACGTGGCCGGCGCCAACACCGCCAACGGCACACCGGTCCAGCTCTACGACTGCAACGGCACGGCCGCGCAGGCGTGGACGGTCGGCTCGGACGGCACGCTCCGGGCGCTCGGCAAGTGCCTGGACGTCAGCGGCGGCGGCACCGCCGACGGCACGCCCGTCCAGCTGTGGGACTGCAACGGCAGCGCCGCCCAGAAGTGGGCCCTCCCGGCGGCACGCGACATCGTCAACCCGCAGGCGAACAAGTGCCTCGACGTCACCGGGAACAACTCGGCCAACGGGACACGCCTGCAGATCTGGACCTGCACGGGCGGCGCCAACCAGAAGTGGACGGTCGGCTGACCCGACCGCCCCGACCGCTCAGTGCAGCGTCCAGGTGTACTTGTCGCCGCCCACCCAGCGGACCGCGTCCGGATCGTCCAGGTCGTGGATGGGAATGCCGTAGGAGGCGGCCGTCTCCAGCACGTCCGTGACGGTCCTGGCCTCACCGACCACCTGACCGTCGATCTCCATGATCCGGAAGGGCGGCTCGCCGTGCCGGCCCGGGCACACGCCGAGGACCAGGATCCGCGGACGGGAGATGTGGGGAGCTGCTTGTTCGGTCATGCCATCGAGGGTAGAACGCATCGCGCGCCGGCGGGTCACCCGCCGGAGCCGTCCAGAAGATCGAGTACGGCCGCCTCGACGGCCCCCTGGGTGGCCGGGCGCCCGAACTCCCCGTGTTCGCCCAGCCGGGTGAGCGCGGGGGCGACGGTGACCCCCTGCTCGAAGAGTTCGAAGACCTTCGGGTCGATGTACGAGGCCCGGCACACCGCGGGCGTGTTGCCCAGGTAGTGGCTGACCTCGCGGACGGCACGGGCGATCTGCCGGCGCCGGGCGGCCTCGGTCGCCCGGACGCCCGGCGCGGCCACGGAGACCGCCACCGCGGCCAGCACGGTGGCGTGCCAGGTGCGGAAGTCCTTGGCGGTGACGTCGGTGCCGGACAGCCGGCGCAGGGCCTCGTTGAGGTCGTCGCCGTGCAGGTCGTGCCAGGCCCCGCGGCCCCAGTAGGCGAGGAAGCGGTCGCCGCCGCGCGGGCGGCGCAGCAGGGACCGGGCGACCGCGTGGACCTGCTCGTCCACGAGGGCACGGACCGTCTCGACGCCGCCCTTGGCCGGGAAGGCGAAGGTGATCTCACCGCGTGCGCAGCCGACGTGCTCGCGGAGCATGGTCGTCAGGCCGTAGGTCTCGCTGGTGCGGGTGTGCCGGTCGCTGCCGACGCGGAAGAAGCCGAGGTCCAGCAGGCGGACCGCGCAGGCGGTGACCCGGGCCCGGCTCAGCCCGCGCCCGGCCAGGTCCAGCGCCACCCTGGCGCGCAGTTCGGGCAGGGCCCGCGCCACCTGCCGTACGTGCTCGTGCTTGGCCTTGTCCTGCTCCGCCCGGAACCGCTCGTGGTACAGGTACTGCCGGCGCCCGGCGTCATCGGTGCCGACGGCCTGGAGGTGGCCGTTGGGCCAGGGGCAGATCCACACGTCCCGCCAGGCGGGCGGGATGGTCAGGGCGCGGACCCGGGCGAGCTGCTCCGGGTCGGTCAGGGGCGCGCCCGTGCTGTCGAGGTACCGGAAGCCCCGGCCGCACCGGACGCGGCCGTAGCCGGGGCCGTCACAGGAACTGGTGCGCAGTCTCACCGCGCTCTCCCCCCTCGTGCCGCTTTCCCCGGCGCCTCAGGGCCGGCGCCAGTCGTCGCTGGTCAGGTGGGAACCGGCCTGCGGGCCCATGCGCAGCATGCCGCCGTCGACGCTCCAGGAGGCGCCGGTGACGTAGGAGGCGTCCGGGCTCGCGAGGAACGCGATCACGGCGGCGACCTCCCGGGCGTCGCCGGGCCGGCCGAGCGGCACGCCGGGGCGGCGCTCGGTGCGCACGTCGGTGTCCTCCTGGCCGGTCATCGGGGTGGCGATCTCCCCCGGGGCGACCGCGTTCACCGTGATGCCGTACTCGGACAGCTCCAGCGCCATCACCTGGGTGAGCAGGCCGAGCCCGCCCTTGGCCGCGCAGTAGGGGGCCGCGCCGACCCGGGGCTGGTGCTCGTGCACGGAGGTGACGTTCACGATCCGGCCGCCGTCGCCCTGCCGGATCATGCGCCGCGCGGCCCGCTGCCCGAGCAGGAACGGACCGACGAGGTCCACGTCCAGGACCCGGCGGACGTCCGTGAGCGTCAGGTCGAGGTAGGGGGTCATCGTGCCCGTACCGGCGTTGTTGACGAGGACGTCGATCCGGCCGAGCTCCTCGCACAGCTCGTCGACGGCGTCGGCGGCCTCCGGCAGCCGGGTCAGGTCCAGCCGGGTCACGGCGGCGCGGCGGCCGTGCGCGCGGACCTCCTCCGCCGTCTCCTCGGCGCCCTTCTCGTCCGTGTGCCAGGTGATGCCGACGTCCAGGCCCGCCTCGGCGAGCCGTACGGCGGTGGCCCGGCCGATGCCGCTGTCTGCGCCGGTCACCACGGCTGCGCGCCGCGCCTCCGGTTCGGACATGACGAACCTCCTCACGGTGGGTCACATGGACGGGTCACGCAGTACCCGGGGGCGGTGCGGACAAACAGGAGGGGCTGCCGCGCCGGCCGCCGGTCGCGGGTCCGTGGACGGGGTGCGCGCGGTTCCCCGTGCCCCTCCGGGGTGCCGGGTGCACCCTTGGTTCTCATGGACCCCGTCGCCGCGCTGGACCGGATCGCCTTTCTCCTGGAGCGGGCGCTCGCCCCCACCTACCGGGTACGGGCCTTCCGTACCGCCTCCCGGACACTGGCCGCGCTGCCCGAGGGCGAGGTGGCCGAGCGGGCCGCCGCCGGGACGCTGGAGTCGCTGAAGGGGGTCGGGCCGAAGACCGCGCAGGTGGTCCGGGAGGCGCTGGACGGTGAGGTGCCCGGCTACCTGCGCAAGCTGGAGGAGGAGGCCGGGGCGTCGGCCGGCGCCGACGGGGCCGGGGCCGGGCTGCGGGCGCTGATCCGCGGGGACTGCCACACGCACTCCGACTGGTCGGACGGCGGCAGCCCGATCGAGGAGATGGGGCGCGCGGCGGCCGAACTGGGCCACGAGTGGACCGCCCTCACCGACCACTCGCCGCGGCTGACCGTGGCCCGTGGGCTGTCGCCCGCGCGGCTGCGGGAGCAGCTGGCGGTGGTGGCGGAGCTGAACGCGCGCTGGGCGCCGTTCCGGCTGCTCACCGGCATCGAGTGCGACATCCTGGAGGACGGCTCGCTGGACCAGGAACCGGAGTTGCTGGAGCAGCTGGACGTGGTCGTGGTGTCGGTCCACTCCAAGCTGCGGATGGACGCCCGGTCCATGACCCGGCGGATGGTCGCCGCCGTCCGCGATCCGCACGCCGACGTCCTCGGGCACTGCACCGGGCGGCTGGTCACGGGCCGGGGACGGCCGGAGTCGCAGTTCGACGCGGACGAGGTGTTCGCCGCGTGCGCCGAGTCGGGGACCGCCGTGGAGATCAACAGCCGCCCCGAACGCCTGGACCCGCCCCGGCGGCTGCTGCGCCGGGCCGTCGAGGCCGGGGTGCTGTTCTCGGTCGACACCGACGCCCACGCGCCCGGCCAGCTGGACTGGCAGATCCTCGGCTGCGCCCGGGCCGAGGAGTGCGGGGTGCCGCCCGAGCGCGTGGTGACCACCTGGTCGGCCGACGAGCTGCTGGGCTGGACGCGGGAGGGCCGGCTGCCGGCACGCGTGACGGGGTCCCGGCGTGGTACCCGCTCGGGGAGCTGACAGCGAGGACCCGGGGCCGGCCGGAACGACCGGGTCCGACGGAGAGGACGTGGGATGGACCGTGCCGCCGTGTTCGATGTCGACGGGACCCTCGTCGACACCAATCACCTGCATGTCGTCACCTGGTGGGAGGCGTTCCGGCAGGCGGGTCACGAGGTTCCCATGCACGCCGTGCACCGGGCCGTCGGCCTCGGCTCCTCGGACCTCGTCGCTCATCTGCTCGGCGACGACCGGGACCGGGACCAGGATGCCGCGCTGAGCGCCGCGCACACGGCGCTGTACGGCCAGTACTTCGACCGGCTGCCCGCCCTGCCGGGGGCCGGCGAGCTGTTGCGGCGGCTGAAGGCGGACGGTTGGACGGTGGTCCTCGCCACCTCCGCGAGCGGCGCCGAGCTGGGGGCGCTGCGCCGGGCGATCGACGCGGACGACGCCATCACGGCCACCGCGAGCGCGGACGACGTGCGGGAGGGCAAGCCGGCCCCGGAGCCCGTGGAGCACGCGCTGGAGCTGGCCGGGGTGCCTGCCTCGCGGGCGGTGTTCGTCGGGGACACCGTGTGGGACATGCGGGCGGGCAGCAAGGCCGGGGTGCGCTGTGTGGGCGTGCTGTGCGGCGGGATCCCCCGTGCCGACCTGGAGGAGGCGGGGGCGGAGGCGGTGTACGCCGACCCGGCCGACCTGCTGGCGCGGCTGGCCGGGAGCCCGCTGGCGTGAGCGGTCTCCGTGGTGACGCACGTCACGGAAGGGGCCGGAACACCCCGGCGTGGTTGCCCGTTGAACAAACCGTGGGTGCGGATGGGACAGTGTCCCCGGGCCTCACCTTTTGCCCACAGGGACGATCGTTCGGCTGAAGCCCTGTGGAGCGTCTCGCCGAGAGGCGACCGCCATCCGCGCCCACCACCTGACCGCCCCGGTCGTGATTCCCCCGTCACGGCCGGGGCTTCCTCATGCCGCCCGCCCCGCGTGTGCGCACGCGGCGCCCGGGTACCCGGCCGCTCGTCGCAGCCTCCGCCGCGCCGACGAGAGGAGCCGAAGGTGAGCAGCTCAGCGGGCAGCAGGGTCGTCGTGACAGGCGCCACCGGCAACGTCGGGACGAGTGTGGTGCGCCTGCTCTCCGAGGACCCCGACATCAAGTCCGTGCGCGGGCTGGCCCGGCGGACGCCCGACTGGTCACCGCCGAAGACCGAGTGGTCCGCCGTCGACCTGGCCGGGGACCAGGCGAACCTCGCCGAGCGGTTCGAGGGTGCCGACGCGGTGATCCATCTGGCCTGGGCCTTCCAGCCGACGCACGATCCGGCGACCACCTGGCGGACCAATGTGCTCGGCAGCATCCGGGTGTTCGAGGCGGTCGCCGCCGCCCGGGTGCCGGTGCTGGTGCACGCCTCCTCCGTCGGGGCGTACTCGCCGGGGCCGAAGGACCGCCCGGTGGACGAGTCCTGGCCGACGCACGGCTGGCCGGACGCCGCGTACTGCCGGGAGAAGGCCTACCTGGAGCGCACCCTGGACGTGTTCGAGCGCGACAACCCCGGAGTGCGGGTGGTCCGGATGCGTCCGGCGTTCCTGTTCAAGTGGGAGTCGGCGAGCGAGCAGCGGCGGATCTTCGGCGGGCGGTTCCTGCCCGGACCGCTGGCCCGGCCGGACCTGCTGCCGTTCCTGCCGGACGTTCCCGGCCTGCGGGTGCAGGCGCTGCACACGGACGACGCCGCCGAGGCGTACCGGCTCGCGGTGCGCACGGACAGCGCCCGGGGCGCCTTCAACCTGGCCGCCGATCCCCCGCTGGACGCCGGTGTGCTCGCCGAGCTGCTCGGCTCCCGGCCGGTGCGGCTGCCGCGTACGGCGGCCCGCTCGGCCATCGCCGCCGCCTGGGGGCTGCACCTGCTGCCGGCCTCCCCGCACCTCTTCGACGCCGTGCTGCGGCTGCCGCTGATGGACTGCGCGCGGGCGCGGGCGGAGCTGGGCTGGGAGCCCCGGCACACGGCGACGGAGGTGATCCAGGAGTTCCTGGACGGCCTGCGGAAGGGCGGCGGGATGCCGACGGAGCCGATGCGTGGACGGAAGGTCGGCTGAGCGGGTCCCCCCGAGCCGGCGAACCGACGAACCGACGAACCGACGAGGAGCGGAGAAGACCATGGCGGTGCGGGAGCCCGGTTCCGGGTCCGGAGCCGAGGAGCGGCCGGTGCCCCGGGACCTGCCCGACCAGCAGGCCCGGCCCCACGACGACCCGTGGGACGTGAGCCCGGGACACGCGGTCGACGACGAGCCGGACGAGGACGTCGTACCGGACACCGACGAGGCCGGCACCGGGCCGCGGGGCGCACCCCGGCCGGGCACGGTACACCCGGAACACCCGACCCCGGACGAGCCGTCGGCCTGAGCCCGGCGCCGGCCTCCGGCGGCACGGCAGCCTCGTGCCCCGGCCCCTCAGCGCGGGGTGCGTTCCCTGAGTGCCGCTCGCCAGGCGGGCAGCCGGTCCTCGGTGGCGGGTTCGGGGCGGCGCCCGCCGCTGGCGAAGAAGTCGGCGAGCGGCAGGATCGCGGCGCCGACGGTGACCGCGTCCGGGCCGAGCCGGCCGAGGTCGATGGTCACCTTGTCGGCCGGGTGCCGCAGGGCGTACGTGGCCGCGTGCCGGCGTACGGCGGGCAGGAACCGGGTGCCGAGCTGGAGCCCGGCCCAGCCGCCGATGAGGATCCGCTCGGGCTGGAAGAGGTTGATCAGGTCGGACAGGCCGGCGCCCAGGTACTCGGCGGTCTCCTCCAGGACGGCCAGTGCGACCGGGTCGGCCGTACCGCCCTCGGACGGGTACGCGGCGGCGAGCATCGCGGTGAGCGCGGTCTCCTCGTCGGTGCCCTCGGGGGGCCGGCCGCCCTCCTCGCGCCAGCGGGCCAGCAGCGACTCGGCGCCCGCGTAGGCCTCCAGGCAGCCGGGGGCACCGCAGCGGCAGCGGCGCCCGCGCACCCGTACCGTCAGGTGGCCCCACTCCACGGCCCGCCCGTGCTCCACCTCGGGGGTGACCAGGCAGGCGCCGACACCGGAGCCGAAGAGCACGACGACGGCGTTGCGGGCGCCGCGCCCGGCGCCGAACCACATCTCGGCCTGGCCGAGCGTCTTGGCGCCGTTGTCGATGAGGTACGGCACCCCGTCGGGGAGCCGGGAGGCCGAGCGGAGCAGCTGTTCCAGCGGGACCGCGTCCCAGCCGATGGTCTGCCCGTGCACGACGGCGCCCCGGTCCGGGGTGTGCTCCACGATGCCGGGAACGCCGACGCCGACGCCGAGGAGCCGGTCGGGGGCGGCCTGTTCGGCGGTGAGGACCTCGGCGACGCCGTCGCGGATGTGTCCGGCGATGACGTCGACGTCGTAGCCCTGCGGGGTCAACGGGCGCTCGACGCGGGCCAGTTCCGTGAGGGCCAGGTCGAACAGCTCGACCCGGACGCGGGTCTCGCCGACGTCCACGCCGATCATCTGGCCGCTGTGCGGGGAGACGCGCAGCAGCGTGCGCGGCCGGCCGCCGTCGGAGTCGACGCTGCCGGCCTCCTCGACCAGTCCGTCGGCGATCAGGTCGGCGACCACGTTGCTGACCGAGCCGGAGCTGAGTCCGGTGGCCGGGCCCAGCTCGAACCGGCTGAGCGGGCCGTCGAAGTACAGCCGCTGGAGCACCGCCGTGCGGTTGCCTCGTCTCAGGTCGCGTACCGTGCGCCCGTTGCGCGCCGCCATGTGGCTCCCTTCACGAACCCAGCCCGACCTGCAACATACCCCTTCGGACAGCCGGGGCGCGACATTCCACCAACCCTTAGTTCACGCTATGAGCTAAGGCGAAGACGTTT
The DNA here is from genome assembly GCF_040609555.1 of Streptomyces sp. NPDC004658. Classification (NCBI taxonomy): domain Bacteria; kingdom Bacillati; phylum Actinomycetota; class Actinomycetes; order Kitasatosporales; family Streptomycetaceae; genus Streptomyces; species Streptomyces sp. NPDC004658. The sequence continues at coordinate 1,619 of NZ_JBEXKG010000095.1, read as the reverse complement.
GATCTCGTCCAGCGCGGCGACGAGTTCCGGCGCGCCGGTCTCCCGGGTCCACCGCAGCCGCTCGGCGCCGGCCGCCCGGGGGCACCGTCTCGACCAGCATGATCAGGGAGAGACAGGCGCGGTAGAGCGCCGGCCGCAGCCGCTCCGAGCGGCCGAAGCGGACGCGGCCGCCGGCGTCCCGGTTGCAGGTGCCGCCGCCGAGCGGGGGCACCCCGCCCGGCCGGGCGGGCGGCAGGCCCGCCGCGGCCAGGATCCGCCGGGGCCGTTCCTCCGTGTCCCGCACCCCGCACCCCTCCCCCGGCGGCTCGGCCCGCCGCGTACACGTCCTCCACGTAACGCCCGTCCGCCACCAGCGCGTCGAGCCACCGGTCGGCCGCGGCCTCGTCGGCGCCGGGGGTCCGTTCCCGGTACAGGGTACGGAAGGCCGCGCGGACGCCGGGAGCCATCCGGGCGCCGTCGCCGCAGACGTCGCGGTGCTGGACGAAGGCGGCGCCGTGGGCGGCGCCGGCGCGCTCGGCGGCCCGCAGCTCGTCGGCGTGCAGGTAGTCGGCGTGGGGGGCGTCGCAGCCGAAGTAGAGGAGCGCCGCCGGGAGTCGGGCGCCGGTACGGCGGGCGGCCAGGCGGTCGGCGACGGCACCCCGGAACGGGGCGAGTCCGGTGCCGGCGGCGACCATCACGACGGGTGCCGCGTGGTCGATCCGGAACGCCTCGCGGCAGGGCTGGACGCGCGCGTACACCGTGTCACCGGGACGGAGGGAGGCGAGGTGGCCCGAGCCGGTGCCCCGGTAGCGGCCCTTGCCGGAGCGCGCGGGGGCGTCGAGCACGGACACCATGAGGTCGGCGTGGCGGGCGTCGGCCGCCGGTACCGAGGAGATGGAGTAGTGGCGGAGGCGCAGCGGGGGCAGCAGGTCGAGCAGGAGCGGCCAGTCCAGGGCGCCGCGCAGGGCGGGGTGGTCCTCGGCCAGTTCCAGCAGGGTGCGCGGGTCGTCGCCGGGCAGGGCGGCGAGGGCGGCCCGCTCGGGCGGGCAGGGGTTGGCCTCGGCGAAGAGGGCCGGCCGGCGGCCGGTCGGCCGCTCCCGCAACTCGACGTGATGGGTGAGCAGGTGACGTACCGTCACAGGCCGGTCGACGGCGAGGTGGTCGGGGCGCGGACGGGTGGCCCGGATGTCCAGCACGGCGTCGGCGTCCAGGCCGAAGGCGGCGACGGCGCGGTCCACCAGTCCGGGGGCGTTGGCGGGAAGCACGGTCAGGTGGTCGGCGGTGCGGTAGGTGACGCCCTCGGGCAGGGCGACGCGCAGGAACCGCTTGGTGCGCGGATGACCGGGAGCGGTCAGGTCGCGGACCTCGGTGACCGTCATCGGGACCAGCCCGTGCCGCTCGGCGAGCGCGTCCAGCGGACCGCCGGTCTGGATCCCGCTGCGCGCGAACGCGTCGTCGGCTGCACGCCGACCCTGGGCGCGGCAGGGGTTTGGCCCGGGCCCGGCGGAGGGCACACCGGGCGGCACGTCGGCCTGACCTATGCAGGTGCCGGCCCGACGAAGCGGGTCGTCGAGCAGCCGCCGCCCCGGGGCGGAATGATCGGCCCGGTCCGGCGGGAGGCGCGCCGCCCCCGGCCCGGG
>NZ_JBEXKG010000094.1:0-30934 GCF_040609555.1 Streptomyces sp. NPDC004658 | reverse complement strand
GTAAGGCTCCCAGTAGACGACTGGGTTGATAGGCCAGATATGGAAGCTCGGTAACGGGTGGAGTTGACTGGTACTAATAGGCCGAGGGCTTGTCCTCAGACGCTCGCGTTCACTGTGTTGGTTCTGAAACCACGAACAGCCCCGCTGTAATGGCGGTGTGGCGTTCACAGTTTCATAGTGTTTCGGTGGTCATAGCGTGAGGGAAACGCCCGGTTACATTCCGAACCCGGAAGCTAAGCCTCACAGCGCCGATGGTACTGCAGGGGGGACCCTGTGGGAGAGTAGGACGCCGCCGAACTCCTTTTGAAGCTCCGGCTCTTGGGCACTGCCCAGGAGCCGGAGCTTTTTTGCGTTGAGGTAAGGTCAGGGGGCATCGTTGGTTCATTTCGCACAGGAGGCCCCCGGGTGGAGGTCCAGGAGACCCGCGTCCAGACAGACCGGGTCCTCACCATCCCCAACATCCTCAGCATGGCGCGGCTCGTCGGCGTACCCCTCTTCCTGTGGTTGATCCTCAGGCCGGAGTTCGGCGGGCCGCAGAGTGATGGCTGGGCCCTCCTCGTGCTGGCCTTCAGCGGGATCAGCGACTATCTCGACGGCAAGCTCGCCCGGCGCTGGAATCAGATCAGCAGCCTCGGCCGGCTTCTCGACCCCGCTGCCGACCGCCTCTACGTTCTTTCCACTCTCGTCGGGCTCACCTGGCGGGAGATCCTCCCGCTCTGGCTCACCGCCCTGCTGTTGGCCCGGGAACTGGTTCTCCTGGTGATGGTGGGCATCCTCCGCCGGCACGGATATCCGCCGCCGCAGGTGAACTTCCTGGGGAAGGCCGCGACCTTCAACTTGATGTACGCCTTCCCGCTCCTGCTGCTCAGTGACGGAAGTGGTTGGATCGCGTCACTCGCTGCTATTTTCGGATGGGCGTTCGCCGGATGGGGTACAACCCTCTATTGGTGGGCAGGAGTGCTCTACGTGGTACAAGTCCGCCGCTTGGTTCGCGCGGACGCCACGGCCGATTGAGCTCGGTGATTGTCCAGACCTGACGCCTCGATGGCCCGCGGTGGAAAAGTGCGGGACAATCTGGACGGGTGAAGTCGGCTAGACCGTCGTCTCTTGGAGGAGGACGCTTCCGACATGAAGGCCGTCGTGATGGCCGGGGGCGAAGGCACACGCCTGCGCCCCATGACCTCTAGCATGCCCAAGCCGCTCCTGCCCGTGGCCAACCGCCCGATCATGGAGCACGTGCTACGGCTGCTCAAAAGGCACGGGCTCACCGAGACCGTCGTCACCGTGCAGTTCCTGGCCTCGCTCGTCAAGAACTATTTCGGCGACGGCGAAGAGCTCGGCATGGAGCTCACGTATGCCAATGAGGAGAAGCCACTCGGTACCGCCGGAAGCGTCAAGAACGCCGAAGAGGCGTTGAAGGACGATGCCTTCCTCGTCATCTCCGGCGATGCCCTGACCGACTTCGACCTCACCGAGCTGATCAATTTCCACAAGGAGAAGGGCGCTCTGGTCACGGTCTGCCTGACCCGCGTGCCCAACCCGCTGGAGTTCGGCATCACCATCGTCGACGAGGAAGGCAAGGTCGAGCGCTTCCTGGAGAAGCCGACCTGGGGGCAGGTCTTCTCCGACACGGTGAACACGGGCATCTACGTCATGGAGCCCGAGGTCTTCAACTACGTCGAAGCCGATGTGCCCGTCGACTGGTCCGGCGACGTCTTCCCGCAGCTGATGAAGGAAGGCAAGCCGATCTACGGCTATGTCGCCGAGGGCTACTGGGAGGACGTCGGCACGCACGAGAGCTATGTGAAGGCGCAGGCGGACGTCCTCGAGGGCAAGGTCGACGTCGACATCGACGGCTTCGAGATCTCCCCGGGTGTCTGGGTGGCCGAGGGCGCCGAGGTGAGTCCCGACGCCGTGCTGCGCGGGCCGCTGTACATCGGCGACTACGCGAAGGTCGAGGCCGGCGCGGAGATCCGGGAGCACACCGTCGTCGGCTCCAACGTCGTCGTCAAGAGCGGTGCCTTCCTGCACAAGGCCGTCGTGCACGACAACGTGTACATCGGACAGCACAGCAATCTGCGCGGCTGCGTCGTCGGCAAGAACACCGACATCATGCGTGCGGCCCGGATCGAGGACGGCGCGGTCATCGGTGACGAGTGCCTGATCGGTGAGGAATCGATCGTTCAGGGCAACGTCCGCGTCTACCCGTTCAAGACCATCGAGGCCGGTGCCTTCGTCAACACCTCGGTGATCTGGGAGTCCCGGGGCCAGGCCCATCTGTTCGGCGCCCGCGGTGTCTCCGGCATCCTGAACGTGGAGATCACACCGGAGCTGGCGGTGCGGCTCGCCGGCGCCTACGCCACGACCCTGAAGAAGGGCTCCACCGTCACCACGGCCCGCGACCACTCCCGCGGTGCGCGGGCGCTCAAGCGGGCGGTGATCTCCGCGCTCCAGGCCAGCGCCATCGACGTACGCGACCTGGAGAACGTACCGCTGCCCGTGGCCCGGCAGCAGACCGCGCGGGGCAGCGCCGGCGGCATCATGATCCGGACCTCGCCCGGTGTGCCGGACTCGGTCGACATCATGTTCTTCGACGGGCAGGGCGCGGACCTCTCGCAGGGCAGCCAGCGCAAGCTGGACCGGGTGTTCGCGCGCCAGGAGTACCGGCGTGCGTTCCCCGGCGAGATCGGTGACCTGTACTTCCCGGCCAGCGTCTTCGACTCGTACACCGGATCGCTGCTGCGGAACGTCGACACGACCGGGATAGCGGAGTCCGGCCTGAAGGTGGTCGTGGACGCCTCCAACGGCAGTGCCGGGCTCGTGCTGCCCAGCCTGCTCGGCAAGCTCGGTGTGGACTCGCTGACCATCAACCCCGGTCTTGACGAGTCCCGGCCCACCGAGACGGCCGAGATGCGGCGGAAGGGGCTGGTGCGGCTCGGGGAGATCGTGGCGTCCTCGGGTGCCGCGTTCGGTGTGCGGTTCGACCCCGTCGGGGAGCGGCTGTCGCTCGTGGACGAGAAGGGCCGGATCATCGAGGACGACCGGGCGCTGCTGGTCATGCTGGACCTGGTGGCCGCCGAGCGGCGCAGCGGACGGGTGGCGCTGCCGGTCACCACGACCCGGATCGCCGAGCAGGTGGCCGCGTACCACGGCACCCAGGTCGAGTGGACGACCACCTCGCCCGACGACCTCACGCGCGTGGGGCGCGAGGAGGGCACCATCTTCGGTGGTGACGGAAAGGGCGGTTTCATCGTCCCCGAGTTCAGCGGTGTGTACGACGGCACGGCCGCCTTCGTACGCCTCATCGGGCTCGTGGCGCGGACGCAGCTCACGCTGAGCCAGATCGACGCGCGGATCCCGCGGGCGCACGTCCTCAAGCGCGACCTGGCGACGCCGTGGGCCGTCAAGGGCCTGGTGATGCGACGGGTGGTCGAGGCGGCAGGAGATCGCTTTGTCGACACGATCGACGGTGTGCGGGTCGTGGAGACCGACGGGCGCTGGGTGATGGTGCTGCCCGACCCGGCCGAGGCGGTCACCCACCTGTGGGCGGAGGGGCCGGACGACGCCTCCGCGCAGGCCCTGCTGGACGAGTGGTCCGCGGTCGTGGACAGCGCCGGCCGGTGACCGCGGGCCGCTGAGAACGGCCAGAACCACTGCACGCGTGCGTGCCGGACAAGTGTCCCCAAGGGGGCCTGTCCGGCACGCCGGTGGGCCCGTTCGGAGGTACCGGTCGCGACATGCGACGATGTGCGGCATGCCGCAGCAACCCCCCGTTCGGAGCAGCCCCACGCGGCCGCAGCGCCCGGACGCCTCCATGTCGTTGATCACCAACGTCATGGACCACAGCCTCGACGACGGGTACGCCGAGGCCGCCGCCCGGAGGAAGTCCGAGGGCGAGGGCGGCCTGCCGAAGACGCTCCGGGCCAAGCTGGGCCTGGCCGCCGGTCTCGTCCTCGCGGCGCTCGTCGTGACCGTGGGCGCGGCACAGGCGCGCGTGGCGGCGCCCGTGGTGGCCAAGGAACGCCAGGAGCTGATCGACCGCGTCGACAGCGAGACCGCGGACGCGGACAAGCTCGAAAGGACCGTCGACACGCTGCGCGACGACGTCAGCGCGCGTCAGCGGGCGGCTCTGAGGTCGAGCGGAGGCAGCGCCGAGGCGGACCTGGTGGGTCTGCTGTCAGGTGCCACCGCGGTGCACGGTCCCGGGGTGAAGCTCGTCGTGAACGACGCCAAGGAGGCGAGCGGCGGCGGGGACGGTTCCAACCCGCGGGAGACGTCGGGCTTCTCCGACACCGGCCGGGTGCGGGACCGCGACATGCAGCGCGTCGTCAACGGGCTGTGGGCCTCCGGGGCCGAGGCGATCTCCGTCAACGGGCAGCGGCTGACCGCCCTGTCCGCGATCAGGGCCGCGGGTGACGCGATACTGGTCGACAACAGGCCGCTGGTGCCGCCGTACACGGTGCTGGCGGTGGGGGACGGGGAGAGGCTGAGCACCGCTTTCCAGAACAGCGCCGACGGCCTGTATCTGCACGCTCTGGAGGAGAACTACGGCATCCGCGCCACCATCTCCGCGGAGGGCGACGTCCGCCTGCCTGCCGCACCGAGTGTGATCGTACGTACAGCACAGCCGAAGTCAGAGAACACCGAGAAGGGCACATCGTGATCGCCGTACTGGGCCTCGTCGTGGGAGTCGTGGCCGGCCTGTTGGTCCGGCCCGAGGTTCCGGCGGTCGTCGAGCCTTATCTGCCGATCGCCGTCGTCGCGGCGCTGGACGCCGTGTTCGGTGGTCTGCGGGCCATGCTCGACGGGATCTTCGACGACAAGGTCTTCGTGGTGTCGTTCCTGTCGAACGTGGTCGTCGCCGCCCTCATCGTGTTCCTCGGCGACAAGTTGGGCGTGGGCGCGCAGCTGTCCACGGGTGTCGTCGTGGTGCTGGGCATCCGTATCTTCTCCAACGCCGCGGCGATCCGGCGGCACGTGTTCCGGGCGTGACACCGATGAGCGAGCAGAACGAGAGCAACGACAGCAACAACGGCAACGGGGGGAACGGTCAGCCGGAGAACCGGCTGCGCAGGGAGCTGCCGGCGGAGGTGCCCGTTCCCGCGCCCGAGGCAGGGCCGTCGGACCCAGGGGAGTCCGCGCAGCCGCTGACGGGCCGACAGCGCCTCGTCAAGGGGCTGTGGCCGCCGCGCTTCACGCGTGCCCAACTCATCGTGGCGGTGCTGCTCTTCGGCCTCGGCTTCGGCCTGGCCGTGCAGGTGGCGTCCAACAGCGACACCGACAGCGCGCTGCGCGGAGCCCGCCAGGAAGATCTTGTACGCATCCTCGATGAACTGGATTCGCGTACTCAGCGTCTTCAGGACGAGAAGCAGGGACTCGAAAAGCAGCGTCAGGAGCTCCAGAGCAGCTCCGACCAGGCCGCTGAGGCGCGCCGGCAGACCGCCGAGAAGGAGAGGCAACTCGGCATCCTGGCGGGCACCGTGGCGGCGCAGGGTCCCGGCATCACCATGACGATCGAGGACACGAAGGGGACGGTCCAGGCGGACATGCTGCTCGACGCGATCCAGGAGTTGCGCGCGGCCGGTGCGGAGGCGATCCAGGTCAACGGGGTCCGGGTGGTCGCCGGCACCTACTTCACCGACGCCGGCAAGAGTGTGAGCGTCGACGGGAACAAGATCACCGCCCCCTATCGTTTCAAGGTCATCGGCAAGCCCCAGGACCTCGAGCCCGCGCTGAACATTCCTGGAGGCGTGGTGCAGACTCTGGAGAAGGAGCAGGCCACGGTGACCGTCGAGCGGTCGGACAAGATCGTCGTGGATGCCTTGCGACAGGCGAAGCGGCCTGACTACGCTCGGTCGTCCTCCCAGTGAACCGCCGGTGCATGGGGGCCGTCCGGCAGGGGCATGAGGTTGCGGGGGGTCGGCGCACCGAAGGGGTGGTGCGTGGTGGAAACTGTCTGGTGGTTACGGACGTTGTGAGAATGTCCGGCTCGGCCGGTGTAGGCAATCAGGTTTCGTCCTGCCCCACGGGCGGGTCTGTTTCGGTCAAGGGGAATCGCCCGTGAAGTTGTTTGCGAAGTTGTTCGGCAAGAGCGCACGAGAGGGCAGCGACAACGCGACCGCTCGTCATCGCGCACAGCCTGACGCGGAGGGCCAGCGCCCGCTGTTCCGAGACCAGGTCGCTGGTCCGGGCGGTGACATTTCGGGAGGTCAGGGCGCGGCGTCAGTTGACCCTGCCCAGTCCGGCGGCATAGGTTTCGGGCAACCGTCAACCTCAGGTACGGGTGGAGGGTTCGCCCCCGGCCCGTACGCGTCCAACGCCCCGGCGGGGCAGCCGCGGCAGGAGGATCCGTCGATGTCGGTCCTGGTATGTACGAGGTGCGGTAACCGGAACGCGGAGAACGCCCGGTTCTGCTCCAACTGCGGGGCGCCGCTGCGTCCCGGGTTGACGCCGGAGCGGGCCTCCGAGACGACGTCCACCATCTCGATCTCGGGCCTGGAGGCCTACGACTCCGAGGTGACCGGGCAGTCGCCGCTGCCCATGCTCTCCCCGGAGGCGCAGGCCGCGGTGGACGCCCTGCCGATGGGCTCGGCGCTGCTGGTGGTGCGCCGGGGGCCGAACTCGGGCAGCCGCTTCCTGCTGGACAGCGACCTGACCACGGCCGGCCGTCATCCGCAGAGCGACATCTTCCTGGACGACGTGACCGTCTCCCGGCGCCACGTGGAGTTCCGGCGCTCTCCGGACGGCTCCTTCACGGTGGCCGACGTGGGCAGCCTGAACGGCACGTACGTCAACCGGGAGCGCATCGACCAGGTCGCCCTGTCGAACGGTGACGAGGTGCAGATCGGCAAGTACCGGCTGGTGTTCTACGCGAGCCGGCAGGGCATCTGACCCGCCCCCGGACTGAGGTCCGGGGGGACCACCCCCAGGGAAGGTCCATGCTTCAAACACCGAGCGGCGGTGCCGGAAGCGGTACCGCCGCCAGGGACAGTGGGCTGATGAGCATCGGCACGGTGCTGAACGTGCTGCGCGACGAGTTCCCCGAAGTCACCATCTCCAAGATCCGCTTCCTGGAGTCGGAGGGGCTCATCGAGCCGCAGCGGACCCCGTCGGGGTACCGCAAGTTCAGCGCCGGGGACGTCGAGCGCCTCGGTCACGTCCTGCGGATGCAGCGGGACCACTACCTGCCGCTCAAGGTGATCCGCGAGCATCTGGACGCCATGGAGCGGGGTGAGGCCGTCCCGCTGCCCGTGGTCGGCCGTCAGCGCTCCGGGGAGGACCCGCCCGCGCGCGTGGAGGGGCCCACGGTGGCCCGGGTCGGCAGGGCCGAGCTGCTGGCCGCCGCGGACATCGACGAGGGCGACCTGAAGGAGTGGGAGTCCTACGGGCTCATCGCTCCGCTGGAGGACGGGTCGTACGAGGCCGAGGCCGTCACCGTGGCCTCGCTCATCGCCGAACTGGGCCGGTTCGGCATCGAGCCTCGCCACCTTCGGGTGATGAAGGCCGCCGCCGACCGTGAGGCGGGCCTGGTCGACCAGGTGGTGGCCCCGCTCAAGCGCCACCGCAACCCGCAGACCAGGGCACATGCCGAGGCCCGTACGAAGGAGCTGGCGGCCCTCACGGTGAAGCTGCACGCGGCCCTGGTGAAGACCGCTCTCGGCGTGCGGCTGCCCTGAGAACGACGGGGATCCGGCGGGCCGTGGAGCGGCCGGATCGGGCACCTGTTCCCGGCCCGACTACCCAAACGTCCCGGGCACGGCCTAGGGTTGCTGTGTGAACGAGCTCGATGTCGTAGGTGTCCGGGTCGAAATGCCCTCCAACCAACCGATCGTGCTCCTGCGCGAAGTGGGAGGCGACCGTTACCTCCCCATCTGGATCGGGCCGGGGGAGGCGACGGCGATCGCCTTCGCCCAGCAGGGCATGGCCCCCGCGCGACCGCTGACCCACGACCTGTTCAAGGACGTGCTGGAGGCCGTCGGCCAGGAGCTGACCGAAGTGCGCATCACCGATCTGCGGGAAGGTGTCTTCTACGCGGAGCTGGTGTTCGCCAGCGGGGTGGAGGTCAGCGCCCGCCCCTCCGATGCCATAGCGCTCGCCCTGCGCACCGGAACGCCGATCTACGGCAGTGACACGGTGCTGGACGACGCGGGTATCGCCATTCCGGACGAGCAGGAGGACGAGGTGGAGAAGTTCCGCGAGTTCCTCGACCAGATCTCGCCCGAGGACTTCGGCACCAGCAGCCAGTGAGAACCGGGGCCGACCCGCCGGCCCCGGGTACCACCCCGGGGCGACACGGCGGTCTCGCGTGGCCCGCGCCCCGGCAATTGCCTCCGGCCCGTGAGAGCGTCCTACGGCCCCCCGCCAGCGCATTCGGCTAGCCTTTCCCCGCGGTGGGACACGGGAAACCACTCCTTGGGTGATTATCACTCGGCGTGCCGAGTGTGGCGATCGTTGACGCACCCCTGGTGACTGCCTACCGTCGAGAAGGCAGGTCAAGGACGGAGGTCGGCGTGAGAACCAGCGGCGACGGTACGGCTGGGGGTGCCCCCGGACGCGGTTTCGGGGAGAGCGGTCCGTACTCGCCCCCGAGCTCGCGACCGCGCTCAGGCGGGGTACATGCCCATCCCGGCGGCGCGGTGGAGCACGCTCCGCAGCTGCCGACGGCGGTGCCGAACGGCGGAGGGGTGGCGTCCATGACGTCCGAGGAGATCGGCTACCGGGGGCCCACGGCCTGCGCGGCTGCCGGCATCACCTACCGGCAGCTCGACTACTGGGCCCGCACCGGTCTGGTCGAGCCCAGCGTCCGGCCCGCCTACGGGTCGGGCACCCAGCGTCTGTACAGCTTCCGGGACGTCGTCGTCCTGAAGATCGTGAAGCGGTTCCTGGACACCGGGGTGTCCCTGCAGAACATCCGCACGGCCGTGCAGCACCTCCGGGAACGCGGTTTCCGCGACCTGGAGCGGATGACTCTGATGAGCGACGGCGCCACCGTGTACGAGTGCACCTCGCCGGACGAGGTCCACGCCCTGCTCCAGGGCGGTCAGGGCATCTTCGGGATCGCCGTCGGCGTGGTGTGGCGGGACGTGGAAAGCGCCCTCTCCCAGCTGCACGGCGAGCGCATCGACACCGGCGAGACCCTCGTCGGTCACAACCCCGCGGACGAACTGGCGCGCCGCCGCAACCGGGCGGTCTGACCGCCGGCCGCTGACCGGGGCGCTCCGGCAGCACCGCGTTGTCAGTGGCGTGGTGCAGCATCGGAGATGTGAGAAACGCGCCCACGATCCTGCATCTCGACATGGATGCCTTCTTCGCCTCGGTGGAGCAGGCGTCCAAGCCGAGCCTGCGCGGGAAAGCGGTGGTCGTGGGCGGGCTCGGCCCGCGCGGCGTGGTCGCCACCGCGTCGTACGAGGCACGGGTGTTCGGGGTGCGTTCGGCGATGCCGATGGCACAGGCGCGCCGGCTGGTTCCGAACGCCGCCTATCTGGTGCCGCGCTTCGCCCTGTACCGGGCGATCAGCGAGCAGGTGATGACGCTGCTGCGGGAGCTGTCACCGCTGGTCGAGCCGCTGAGCCTGGACGAGGCGTTCGTGGACCTGGAGGCCGGGGGAGCGGCCTGGGACGAGGAGTCGGCGCGGCGGGCCGGGGAGAAGCTGCGCGCGGACATCCGGGCGGTCACCGGACTCACCGGATCGGTGGGGCTCGCCGCCTCCAAGATGCTCGCGAAGATCGCCTCCGAGCAGGCGAAGCCGGACGGCCTGACGCTGATCGAGCCGGGCACGGAGCGGGCGCTGCTGGCGCCGATGCCCGTGCGCACCCTGCCCGGGGTGGGACCGGCCACCGGCGACCATCTGCGCCGGGCCGGGATCACCACGGTGGAGGAACTGGCGGAGGCCGGCGAGGACGAGCTGGTCCGGCTGCTCGGCAAGGCGCACGGGCAGGCGCTGTACGCCATGGCCCTGGCCCGGGACGAGCGGCCGGTGGTGGCCGAGCGGGAAGCGAAGTCGGTGTCGGTGGAGGACACCTACGACGTGGACATCCACGACCGGCTGCGGGTCGGTATGGAGGTGCGGCGGCTGGCCGACCGGTGTGTGCAGCGGTTGCGCGGGGCCGGGCTGTCCGGGCGGACCATCGTGCTGAAGGTGCGGCGGTACGACTTCTCCACGCTCACCCGCTCGGAGACGCTCAGGGGGCCCACGGACGACCCCGTCGTCATCCGCGAGGCGGCGGCGCGGTTGCTGGACTCCGTGGACACCACGGGCGGGGTGCGGCTGCTCGGGGTGGGGGTGTCCGGGCTCGCCGACTACACGCAGGAGGACCTGTTCGCGCAGGCGATGCCCGTGCCTGCGGCGGAGGAGCCGGAGAGGGGCGCGGTGGAGGCTGTCGTGGAGCGGGCGGAGCCCGTCGAGCGGCAGTGGCGTGCCGGGCAGGACGTGCGGCATGCGGAGTACGGGCACGGGTGGGTACAGGGGAGCGGGCTGGGGCGGGTGACCGTGCGGTTCGAGACACCGCAGTCCCCGCCGGGACGGGTGCGGACGTTCCTCGTCGACGATCCTGCCTTGGCGTCCGCTGATCCGTTGCCGCTGGTCCCGGACTCCTCCCACCCGCCCGCCTGTCCCGGTCCGCCGGACGGCGGCCCGCACGGGGCTGCGCCCCGGGCCCCGGAAGACCGTGCGGATCAGGCCTCCTCCGACCCCGCCAGCTTGCCGAAGTCGTGGTCCGGGACCTTGGGGGGTGAGGCCACGTCGAGGCCGTAGTGGTGGTAGAGCTGGAGTTCCTGCTCGGGGGAGAGGTGGCGGCCCACGCCGAAGTCGGGGGCGTCCTTGATCAGAGCACGGTCGAAGGGGACGTGCAGGGTGCCGTCGACGAGTTCGCTGGGCTCCAGGGGCACGAAGGCGTCCCGGGAGAACAGGCCAGTGCGTATGGCCGCCCATTCGGGCACGCTGGTCGCGTCGTCCAGGTACACCTCGTCGATGGTGCCGATCTTGGCGCCATTGCGGTCGAACGCCTTGCGGCCGATCAGGTTGCGTGGATCGATGTCGGTCTGCACGGTCCCTCTCCCTCCACGTGGTCGCAACTCATCCGTAAGCACTACAAAAGAGCACAATCAAGGAGGCGGCCACTCGAAGGCCCCGGTGTTGCCCTCGCTGGTAGGCTGACAGCGGCTGCTGACCCCGTGCGGGAGAGTCCTCCGACCACCTCGGAGGCGCCGAAGGAGCAAATCCTCCCCGGAATCTCTCAGGCTCACGTACCGCACGGACGAGGTCACTCTGGAAAGCAGGGCGGATGTCGACGGCTTCCGCCCTCACCGACGGGGAAAGCCGGCGCCCACGGGCGTCCGGTGAAGCTCTCAGGTCGAGATGACAGAGGGGGAGGCCGTCGGGGTACCCGCGCCGTGGTGCCCCTCGCAGGTCGCGTCAGACCAGGAGGCCTCCGCAATGACCGCCCATCGCATTCCGCTCTCCGAACTCGAAGCGGGCACCCCGTTCGAGCAGCGCCACATCGGGCCCGACCACGAGGCGCGGGCCAAGATGCTCGCGCAGGTCGGGTACGGCTCGCTCGACGAGCTGACCGCCGCCGCGGTCCCGGATGTGATCAAGAACGCCGACGCCCTGGACCTGCCGGGCGCCCGCACCGAGGCCGAGGTGCTCGCCGAGCTGCGTTCGCTCGCCGACCGCAACCAGGTGCTCGGCTCGATGATCGGCCTGGGCTACTACGGCACCTTCACGCCGCCCGTCATCCTGCGCAACGTCATGGAGAACCCCGCCTGGTACACGGCCTACACGCCCTACCAGCCGGAGATCTCGCAGGGCCGCCTGGAGGCCCTGCTGAACTTCCAGACGATGGTCGCCGACCTGACCGGCCTGCCCACCTCCGGCGCCTCCCTGCTGGACGAGGGCACCGCCGCCGCCGAGGCCATGGCGCTGTCCCGGCGCATGGGCAAGAACAAGAAGGGCCTGTTCCTGGTCGACGCGGACGCGCTGCCGCAGACCATCGCCGTGATCGAGACCCGCGCCGAGCCGACCGGCGTCGAGGTCGTCGTCGCCGACCTCAGCGACGGCATCCCGGCCGGCATCGCCGAGCGCGAGATCAACGGCGTGCTGATCCAGTACCCGGGCGCCTCCGGTGCCGTACGGGACATCAAGCCGGTCATCGACCAGGCGCACGAGCTGGGCGCCCTCGTCACGGTCGCCGCCGACCTGCTCGCGCTGACCCTGCTGACCTCGCCGGGCGAGCTGGGCGCGGACATCGCCGTCGGCACGACCCAGCGCTTCGGTGTGCCGATGGGCTTCGGCGGGCCGCACGCCGGCTACATGGCCGTCCACGAGAAGTTCGCGCGCAGCCTCCCCGGCCGGCTCGTCGGCGTCTCCGTCGACACCGACGGCAACAAGGCCTACCGCCTGGCGCTGCAGACCCGTGAGCAGCACATCCGCCGCGAGAAGGCCACCAGCAACATCTGCACCGCGCAGGTGCTGCTCGCCGTGATGGCCGGCATGTACGCCGTCTACCACGGTCCGGAGGGCCTGCAGACCATCGCCCGGCGCACGCACCGGTACGCCACCATCCTCGCCGAGGGCCTGAAGGCCGGTGGCGTGGAGATCGTCCACGGCGCCTACTTCGACACCGTCACCGCGCGCGTGCCCGGCAAGGCCGCCGCGATCGTCGCCGCCGCCCGGGACAACGGGGTGAACCTGCGTCTCGTCGACGCCGACCACGTCTCGGCGGCCTGCGACGAGACCACCAACCGGGCCCAGCTGGCCGCCGTCTTCGCCGCCTTCGGCGTCGAGGGCGACATCGAGGCGCTGGACGAGAGCGCCGAGGACACCCTGCCCGAGTCGCTGCTGCGCACCGACGCCTACCTCACCCACCCCGTTTTCCACCAGCACCGCTCCGAGACCGCGATGCTGCGCTACCTGCGCAGGCTGGCCGACCGCGACTACGCGCTCGACCGCGGCATGATCCCGCTGGGCTCCTGCACCATGAAGCTCAACGCGACCACGGAGATGGAGCCGGTCACCTGGCCCGAGTTCGGGCAGCTGCACCCCTTCGCGCCCGCCGAGCAGGCCGAGGGCTACCTCACGCTCATCCACGAGCTGGAGGACCGCCTCGCCGAGGTCACCGGCTACGACAAGGTCTCCCTCCAGCCGAACGCCGGCTCGCAGGGTGAGCTGGCCGGTCTGCTGGCCGTCCGCGGCTACCACCGCGCCAACGGCGACGAGCAGCGGACCGTCTGCCTCATCCCGTCCTCCGCGCACGGCACCAACGCGGCCAGCGCCGTCATGGCCGGCATGAAGGTCGTCGTCGTCAGGACCGCCGAGGACGGCGAGATCGACGTCGAGGACCTGCGCGCCAAGATCGAGCAGTACCGCGACGAGCTGGCGGTGCTGATGATCACCTACCCCTCCACGCACGGTGTGTTCGAGGAGCACGTCGCCGACATCTGCGCCCAGGTCCACGAGGCGGGCGGCCAGGTGTACGTCGACGGCGCCAACCTCAACGCGCTCGTCGGCCTCGCCAAGCCCGGCCACTTCGGCGGCGACGTCTCCCACCTGAACCTCCACAAGACGTTCTGCATCCCGCACGGCGGCGGCGGTCCGGGCGTCGGCCCGGTCGCGGTCCGCTCGCACCTGGCGCCGTACCTGCCGAACCACCCGCTCCAGCCGGAGGCCGGCCCGGAGACGGGCGTCGGCCCGATCTCGGCCGCCCCGTGGGGCAGCGCGGGCATCCTGCCGATCTCGTGGGCGTACGTCCGTCTGATGGGCGGCGAGGGCCTCAAGCGCGCCACGCAGGTCGCGGTGCTCTCCGCGAACTACATCGCCAAGCGTCTGGAGCCGCACTACCCGGTGCTCTACACCGGCCCCGGCGGCCTCGTCGCGCACGAGTGCATCATCGACCTGCGCCCGATCACCAAGGCGACCGGCGTGAGCGTGGACGACGTCGCCAAGCGTCTGATCGACTACGGCTTCCACGCGCCGACCATGTCCTTCCCGGTGGCCGGCACGCTGATGATCGAGCCGACCGAGTCGGAGGACATCACCGAGCTGGACCGTTTCTGCGATGCGATGATCGCCATCCGCGCGGAGATCGAGAAGGTCGGCTCCGGCGCGTGGCCCGCGGAGGACAACCCGCTGCGGAACGCCCCGCACACCGCCGCCGCGCTCGGCGGTGAGTGGACGCACGCCTACAGCCGCGAGGAGGCCGTCTTCCCGGCCGGCGTCTCGGCCGCCGACAAGTACTGGCCGCCGGTGCGCCGCATCGACCAGGCCTACGGCGACCGCAACCTGGTGTGCTCCTGCCCGCCGCTGGACGCCTACGAGGACTGAGCGAGCCGCTGCCGAAGGCCCCGCCCGGGTTCCGGGCGGGGCCTTCGGGCTCTCCTACGCCGTCGCCAGCGCGACCTCGGTGGCCTTGATCAGGGCGACGACGTCGGAGCCCACGAACAGGCCGAGGTCCTCGACCGCGTCCTTCGTGATCGCGGCGGTGAGTTCGCCGCCCTCCACGGCGACCCGGACGGTGGCCATGACCTGGCCGAGCGAGAGCCGGGTGACCGTGCCCCGCAGCTGGTTGCGGATCGACACCCCCGCGATCCGGTTGGCGGCGAGGGAGACCTCCGTCGCCTTCACCAGGGCGGTCACCGGGGAGCCCGGGGCGAGTCCCAGCTGCTCGACGGCTTCCAGGGTGACGGCCGCCATGAGGTCCTGGCCGCCGGTGAGCCGTACTCCGACGGTCGCCATGGCGTCGCCCGGATGCACCTCGGTGACGGTGCCGGGAAGCTGGTTGCGGATGCTCAGGGTCATGGACACCCACCGTAGAGCCCCTGTCCGCTCAGGCCGGGTATGCGTGGGTCTGCGTCGCTTTGACCGTCGCCCAGACCGGCGCACCCGGGTGCAGGTCCAGTTCGGCGGCGGCCACCGTCGTCAGGTCGGCCGCGAGCGGCAGCTCGCCGGTGAGGTCGGCGCGGATCTGGTCGCCGTGCGTCTCCAGACCGGCGACCTCCAAGCGCCACAGGTTGCGGGCGCTGGCAGCGGAGGGCCGGTCCCGGAACAGGGTCACGGCGGACGGCGGGAACGCCACGAAGACCGGTCCCGACAGCTCCTCGGTGGTCGTGATCGCGGGCCCGGAGTCCAGCCGTACCGTGTGCCCCTCGGCCCGCCCCCGGTACAGGTTCAGGCCGACGAGCTGGGCGATGTAGTCCGTGCGGGGGTGCCGGGCGATGTCGGCGGGGGTGCCCTCCTGGACGACCCGGCCGTGCTCCACGACCACCAGCCGGTCGGCGAGCACCATGGCGTCCAGCGGGTCGTGGGTGACCAGCACGGAGACGGCCTCGAACTCGGCCAGGTGGCGGCGGAGCTGTGCGCGGACCTCCAGGCGGGTCCGGGCGTCCAGGGCTGCCAGCGGCTCGTCCAGGAGCAGCAGCCGGGGGCGGGTGGCCAGGGCGCGGGCGAGGGCCACGCGCTGGGCCTGGCCGCCGGACAGGCTGCGCGGCTTGGCGCCCGCGTGGGCCGCCAGTCCCATCCGCTCCAGCCACGTCGACGCCTGGGCGCGGGCCTCGGCCTTGCGCACGCCCCGGCAGCGGGGGCCGAAGGCGACGTTGTCCAGGGCGGACAGGTGGGGGAAGAGGAGGTAGTCCTGGAAGACGACGCCGACCGGGCGGGACTCCGGCGGTGTGTGGGCCAGGGGGGTGCCGTCCAGGTGGAGGTGGCCGTCGGTGAGAGGGGTGAGGCCGGCGAGGGCCCGCAGGGCGGTGGTCTTGCCGGCGCCGTTGGGGCCCAGCAGGGCGAGGACGTCTCCGGGGGCGGCGTTCAGGGTGACGTCCAGGTGGAAGGTGCCTCGGTCGACGACGAGGTGGGCGTCCAGGCCGGGGGTCCCGTGCGGGTCGGTGGCGGGCGGCCGGCCTGCGGGCGGCTCCGGGTTCCGCCGCCGCGCACCATCGGTGCGGGTCGCATCGCCGGGTGCGGGTGGCTCTTGCCGGGCGGGAGCGCCGTCGGGGGCGGGTGGCTCTTGCGGGACGGGAGCGCCGTCGGGGGCCGCGGCCCGGTCCTGGAGGGGGCCGGTGCCGTCCTTCGCCTCGGGGTGGGGAGTCGTCATGACGGTGTCATCCAGCGGTCCCTGAGGGCCGCCAGTACCGCGATCGACACGGTCAGCAGGACCAGGCTGAGGGAGATGGCGGCCTCCGGGTCGTTCTGCAGGGCCAGGTAGACCGCGAGGGGCATGGTCTGGGTACGGCCGGGGAAGTTGCCCGCGAAGGTGATCGTCGCGCCGAACTCGCCAAGCGCGCGGGCCCAGGCCAGCACCGCGCCGGCCGCGATGCCGGGCGCGATCAGCGGCAGGGTGACCCGGCGGAACGCGGTGAAGCGGGAGGCGCCGAGCGTCGTCGCCGCCTCCTCGTAGCGCGGGTCGGCGGCGCGCAGCGTGCCCTCCACGCTGATCACCAGGAACGGCATCGCGACGAACGCCTCCGCGATCACGACCCCGGTGGTGGTGAACGGCAGGGTGATTCCGAACCACGCGTCGAGCCACCGGCCGATGACGCCGTTGCGGCCGAGGGCGAGCAGCAGGGCCACACCGCCGACCACCGGCGGCAGCACCAGCGGCAGGGTCACGAGGGCGCGCACGAGACCCCGGCCGGGGAACTCCGTACGGGCCAGCAGCCAGGCCAGCGGCACCCCGAGGACGATGCTGACGGCGGTCGCCGCGGTGGCGCTGACCAGGGACAGCTGGAGCGCCTGCCACACCTCGGCGCTGGTCAGCTGATCGGGCAGACCGCGCCACGGCGCGCGGACGAGCAGCGCGAGCAGCGGCAGCAGCAGGAACACCAGGGCCAGCACGCCCGGCAGCAGCAGCGGCAGCGGGACCCCGCGCCGGCTCCCCGTGCCGACGCGGCGGCGCGGCGGCCGGCCCGTGCGGGGGCCGGTCGCGGTACCGGGTGTGTCGAGCGGGGTCACGGCTTGAGGAACCCGGCCTCGGTCAGCACCTTCTGGCCCTCGGCGGAGCGCACGAGGGCGATGAACGCCTTGGCGGCCTCGGTGTTCGGCGCGTTCTTCAGCAGCGCGATCGGGTAGTCGTTGACGGCTCCGGCCGATTCGGGGAACTCCACGCCCTCCACCTTGCCACCCGCGGCCTTGACGTCGGTCTTGTACACCACCGCCGCGTCGGCCTCCTTCAGCTCCACCTTGGTCAGGGCGCCCTTCACGTCCTGCTCGTAGGACACGGGCGTGAGCTTGACACCGCTCGCGTCCAGGGCCTTCTGGGCGGCGGCTCCGCACGGCACGGTCTTGTCGCACAGGACGACCTTGAGGCCGGACTTGGTGAGGTCCTTCAGGGAGGAGATCTTGTGCGGGTTGCCCGGTACGGTGGCGATCTCCAACTGGTTGCGGACGAAGGTGACCGGGGTGCCCGCCGTGTCCTTCCTGTCCGTCACGACGGCCATCGTCCGGGGGCTGGCCGCGGCGAACACGTCCGCCGGGGCACCGCCGGTGATGTTGGCCGCGAGGGTGTCGCTGCCGCCGAAGTCGAAGCTGACCTTCGTGCCCTGGTGCTGCTTCTCGAACTCCTTGCCCAGGGCCGTGAAGCTCTCCTTCAGCGAGGCCGCCGCGAACACGGTGACCGTGCCGGACAGCTTCGGGGACGCGGGTGTGCCGGACGAGTCGGTGGAGCCCGACGAGCCCGACGAGTCCGACGAGGAGGAGCAGGCGCTGAGGGCCATCACGGCGGCGGCTCCCGCACCGGCCAGTTGCAGCATCCGGCGGGGCCGGCGCACGGAACGGGTCATCACGGATCTACTCCTCGGTTCTGTCGAACGGCTGTCGCGTCCGGGCACGGCCGAGCGCGGCCGTGCGCCGATGATACTGCCGCATCTGCCAGGGAGAAGTCTCCTGTTGCATCGCATGAGCCGGGTGGTCGGGTACTTGAGCTTGCATGTGCGTTTGTACGGCGGGCCTCGGCCCGAGGTGTGGCGGTGCTACGTGCCCGGCGAGGTCCGGTCGATGTGCACGTTGGTGGACTTCACGCGCGCGGTGGCCTCCATGCCGACCTCCAGGCCCAGCTCCTCCACCGCCTCCCGGGTCAGCAGTGAGACGAGCCGGTGCGGGCCCGCCTGGATCTCCACCTGGGCGGCGACATCGCCCAGCTTGATCGCGGTGACGATGCCGGGGAAGGCGTTGCGGGCCGAGGTGTACGAGGCGTCCTCCTCGGTGGCGCCCGCCTTGGCCAGTTCGACCGAGAACGCGGCGAGGTCTCTGCCGTCGATGAGCCGCCGCCCGGACTCGTCGCGGTGCGTGGCCACCCGGCCGGCGTCGGCCCAGCGGCGGGCGGTGTCCGGGCTGACGCCGAGCAGCCGCGCGGCCTGGCCGATCGTGTAGGACTGCATGCCGGTCACCATAGGGCCAGGCCTCCGGGAACCGTGGACGCGGGTGGGCCGTCGGAGGTACGGCGACCCGTGCCGCGTTTTCAGCACCGCCCCCCTCGTCGGAGGTACCGCCCCCGGCTCAGACCCCCGCCCGTGCGGCTCGGCTCAGCCCGTGTGCACCCGCGGCCGGCGTTCGCGGTCCGGTTCCGCCTCGCGCAGTACTTCGCGGGTGACCGGGGCGACCTCGCCCTGGCCGAAGAGGAAGAAACGGAGGAAGTTGGCGAACGGGCTGCCCTCGGTCCACTCGAAGTAGATGTGCGGGGTGCAGCCGGTGACGTCGCGGACGTGCAGCAGCAGTGCGGCGAGGGCGTTCGGGATGGACGCGGACTCCAGCGTCAGCACCCGGTAGCGGCCGTGCAGCACCTCGCCGCGGACGGTGAGGCCCGCCTCGAACTCGGACGGGTCCGTGACCGTCACCTCGACGAAGACGAAGTCCTCCTGCTCGGGCATGTCGTTGTCGGCGCGGATCTGCTCGATCTTGTCGCGGTACTCGGCCTTGTCCCGGCGGTCCGGCTCGTTGGCGATGAACCGCATCTTGCGGCTGGCCATGTCCCGTATGAAGCGTTCCGCCATGGGATCGAGAGACACGCTGGTCACCCGCAACTCGAAGGCACGGGCCAGCCGGGACAGCAGGGAGACCAGCACGATGCCCGCGATGAAACAGGCACCGATCTTCACACCGTCCGGGCGCTCGATGACGTTGACGACGGTCGTGTAGAGGAACACCACCGAGATCACCGCGAAGGTGAGGGTCCATCCGCGCTGTCCCGCCTTGCGCGCGGCGATGGTCACGGCGATCGCGGCCGAGCTGATCAGCACCAGCACACCGGTGGCGTAGGCGCCGCCCTGCTTGTCGACGTTGGCGTCGAAGATCCAGGTCACCAGGAAGGCGACCAGGGTGAAGACGATGACCATCGGCCGCACCGCCCGCGCCCAGTGCGGAGCCATGCCGTAGCGGGGCAGATAGCGCGGCATCAGGTTGAGCAGGCCGGCCATGGCGGAGGCGCCCGCGAACCACAGGATGGCGATGGTGGAGACGTCGTACACCGTGCCGAAGGCGTTGCCGAGGTACTCGTGCGCGAGGTAGGCGAGCGCGCGGCCGTTGGCCTCGCCGCCCGTCTTGAACTCCTTCTCCGGGATCAGCAGCGTGGTGATGAAGCTGGTGGCGATCAGGAAGCAGCTCATGATCAGAGCGGCGGTGGTCAGCAGCTTCTTGGTGTCCCGGATCCGGCCCGCGGGCCGCTCCTCGGTGTCGCCGGCGTCGCCCCTGACGTGCGGCATGACGGCGACACCGGTCTCGAAGCCGGACAGGCCCAGGGCGAGCTTCGGGAAGACGATCAGCGCGACGCCGATCATCACGAAGACGTTCCCGTGCTCCGTGGTCAGCGCGCTGCTCCAGTCCGTGATCACATGCCCGGCGGTGACGACGTGCCACATGCCGGTGACCACGACGACGAGGTTGAGCCCGAGGTACACGCCCACCAGGGCGACCGCGACCCCGATCGCCTCCAGGAAGCCCTTCAGGAAGACCGCGCCGAGCAGTGCGACGAGGAACAGCGTGATCAGCATCTGCTTGCCCTGAAGGGCCTGCGTCAGATGCGGGTTCTCCACCAGGTGGGTGGAGGCGTCGGCGGCGGACAGCGTGATGGTGATCAGGAAGTCCGTCGCCGCGAAGCCCAGCAGCGTCAGCACGAACAGCTTGCCCTGCCAGAACGACAGCAGCCGCTCCAGCATCGCGATCGAGCCCTCCCCGTGCGGGCTCTCCTCGGCGACCCTGCGGTAGACCGGCAGCGCGCCGGCCAGCGTCACGATGACGAGCACGATGGTCGCCACCGGCGAGAGGAGACCGGCGGCCAGGGCCGCGATGCCCGGCTGGTAGCCGAGGGTGGAGAAGTAGTCGACACCGGTCAGGCACATCACCCGCCACCAGCGCTGTCCCTGGTGCGGGGGCTCCGGCTCGGCGTGGGGTCCGGTGTGGCCACCGCCCTTGCCCATGTCGGAGAGACCCTCCAGCATCCACGCGCGCAGGCGGCTGGTACTGGGAGGGCGCTCGGTCGTGACCATCGGCGTGCTCCTGATGTGCGGCTCAGCTCTTTTCCGGCCATCACCCGGACGGCGGCACCAGCGTAAGCAGAGCGTGACGCCTGGGCCCATGGATCACGGCTCAGGCGGCGTCAAGCTTGCGTTAAGAATGGCCCGCGCGGGCAGAAGCCGCACCAAGAAGGGGAGGCCGGGGAGGGTTTCGGCCGGGCTGGGACCGAGCGCGGGAGTTCGGGACGCCGGCCGGGCGGTGGCCACCGAGCGTCACTCCAGGCCCGACGCCCGGAACACACCGAGGGCCGTCTCGCGGTCCACGCGGCGGGCCAGGCGGTGCAGCGCCGGCGCGCCGCACAGCAGGGTGCCGGCGGCCTCCGAGCCGCGGGCGCCCTCGTCCAGCCGGTACCACAGCTCCGGGTTGCGGATGAGGACCTCCGGATCGATCTCCACCCGGTTGCCGAGGGCGTCGCGCAGCACCAGGCGCCGGGTGACACCGTCCAGCGGGCGCACCGCGGTCAGCAGATCGGTGCGGACGCGGCGGGTGCGGTACAGGCGGCGGGTGGCCAGCCAGCCCGGGCCGGCGGACACGCGCACCGGGAACAGCACGAGGAGCAGGAGCAGGGCCAGCAGGAGCCACAGCCCGCCGCGCCACCAGGTCAGCGAGCCGGCCGTCCAGTCGACGCACAGCAGCAGGGCGAACAGCGCGCCGGCGCAGCGGGCCGACGTGCGCGCGTCCTCGGTCCAGCCCCGGTCGTGCACCACCGTCCCGGTGCCGGACGGGTACGCGCCGGTCGGGTGGGGGCGGGTGTCGTTGCCGTGCTCCATGAGGGAAACGGTAGTCCGCCGGCGCCGTCCCGGGATCCGCCCTTGACGGCGCTCTGACGGCCGGTGGCCGGTTCTTGACGGCACGACAGCGGGCGGCGCCGCAGCCTCGGCACGCGTCCGCGCGTGCCCCGGCCGGCCCCTTCACAACCCTCGCGTGTCGATGCGCAGGTGCCATGTGTTGCGGCGGTGGACGGACAGCAGCTCGGACGCCAGGGGTGACGGCGGCACCGCCAGGACCGGGCAGAGCGCGTGGGCCAGGCAGTGCCGGGAGACCCGGCCGGAGAACGCCCGTTGCAGCCCGCGCCGCCCGGTGCCCACGACCAGCACGTCGTCCTCCCGGTTCGCGATCGTCACCAGTGCCGGGCCGGGGGCGCCGCGTACGACCACGGGCTGCATGGGCACGCCGGGACCCTCCGCGTCGAAGATCTCCTCCAGCACCGAGGCGAGCCGCTGCCTGGCGAGTCGCTGCCACTCCTCGATCAGCAGTCCGCCGGCGGGGGCGCGCCGCGCGGCGGAGTCACCGCCCGGCGGTTCCCAGGCCAGCACGGGCCACAGCTCGGCTCTCAGCCGGCGGGCCAGCGCCGTGGCCCGCCGCAGGGCCGTGACGCTGTTCAGGGAGCCGCTCACGCCGACCACCACTCGCATGACCGCCGAGGCGTCGTATCCGGACATGGCCCATGACTCCACCGTCACCGTTCCGCACGGGCAGTGCGGGGGTGACACCGCGACCGCCGTGACACCCGCGGGCGTGCCCGCTGCGAGGTCCTCGCTTCCTTCCATCCCACTCCCGTGCCGGTGATTCGACCAGCCGGGCGGCACGGGCACCTCCCGCGAACACCCCTCAGGCCATTAAAATTCGGCCTTCATCACGAAACTTTCGACCGCCTCCAGGAGGCGAGCATGCGAACGTACGACAACCCGGTCATCCCGGGCTTCCACCCCGACCCCAGCGTCTGCCGGGTCGGCGACGACTACTACCTGGTGTGCTCCAGCTTCGAGTACTTCCCCGGTGTCCCGCTCTTCCACAGCCGGGACCTGGTGCACTGGCGTCAGATCGGCAACGTCCTCGACCGGCCGGGGCAGTTGGACCTGCCCGACGACGTCCCGGCGTCCGCCGGCATCTACGCGCCGACGATCCGGTACCACGACGGGCTCTTCCACGTCATCACCACCAGCGCGGGCGCCGGCGGCACCTTCCTCGTCACCGCGGAGCGCCCCGAGGGCCCCTGGTCCGACCCGGTGTGGATCGACCTGCCCGGGATCGACCCCGACCTGGCCTGGGACGAGGACGGTTCCTGCTGGGTCGCGATGGCCGGGGTCAGCGTCGCCCGGATCGACCCGCGCACGGGGCGGGTGCTGGAGGGCCCGCTGCCGATGTGGTCCGGCACCGGCCTGCGGGACCCGGAGGCCCCGCACCTGTACCGGATCGGCGACTGGTGGTACCTGCTGCTCGCCGAGGGCGGCACCGCCCTGGGCCACGGTGTCTCGGTGGCGCGCGCCCGCTCGCCGCGCGGCCCCTGGGAACCGGCCCCCGGCAACCCGCTGCTGTCCCACCGCGGCACCGGCCTGCCCATCCAGTGCGCCGGCCACGGCGACCTGGTCCGGGCGGCCGACGGCACCTGGTGGATGGTGCTGCTCGGTACCCGGCCCCGCGGCTGGTTCCCGGAGTTCCACGTCCTCGGCCGGGAGACGTTCCTCGTCCCGGTGGAGTGGGCGGACGGCTGGCCGCGGACGGGCCCCGTCCAGGAGCGGCATCCGGCGCCGGCCGTCTGGGCGCCCGTCGAGCAGCCGCCGGCCCGGGACGACTTCACGGGCACGGTGCTCGCACCGCACTGGATATCACCGCGGCGCCGGCCCGACGGCTGCTGGTCGCTGACCGAGCGGCCGGGCCGGCTCACGCTGACCGCCACCGGTGACAGCCTCGACCGGCCCGGGCACACCTTCGTCGGCCGCCGCCAGCAGCACCACGACTGCCGGGCGGCGGCGTCGCTGGAGCCCGGTGCCGCGCGGGCGGGGCTCTCGGTGCGCCTGGACGAGGCCCACCACTACGACCTGGAGGTGAGCGGGGGCAGCGCGGCCGTGATCGCGCGGATCGGCCCGCTGCGGCAGTGCGTCGCCGAACACCCGCTGCCGGCCGGGCCGGTCACCCTGGCCGTCGACATCCGTGCCACCCGGGACCCCGGGACGCAGCACGGCCCCGACACCCTCACCTTCTCGGTCGGAACCGCCGAGGGCACCGTCCGGCTCGCCGAACTGGACGGGCGTTATCTGTCCACGGAGGTGGCCGCCGGTTTCACCGGCCGTGTCATCGGCATGTACGTCACCGAGGGCCGCGCGGCCTTCGACTGGTTCGAGTACGCGCCCGCCCTGCCGTAGGCGGCACCCTCACGCGGGGAGCGGTGGCGAAAGTTTCGAAGCGGCGGGGACGGGATCCGGCATGGTCGCCTTCCCCCGGACACGCGTCGGGGGCCGGTGCGCACGAGTCGTGTGCGGGCCGGCCCCTCGGGCACTGTGCCGCTCTCAGGCGGCGGTCATCACCTCATCCGCACCGAGCGGGCGGTGCGGGGCGATGATGCGGCCGTCGGGCAGCAGCTCACCGGTGTCCTCGAAGAGCAGGACGCCGTTGCACAGCAGGCTCCATCCCTGCTCCGGGTGGTGCGCCACGAGGCGGGCGGACTCCCGGTCGGCGGATTCGGCTGGCGGGCACGGTGGCTGGTGCTGGCACATGGGCGGGATCTTTCGCTCTGTCGTGATCATGTCCGTCCCCCGTGGTGATGAGTCGGTCGGAGACCAGTGTTGTCCTCTGGGCGTCGTTCCGCAGGGATTTCACAGCACCGCTTCTCACAGGTTCAGGACGCGTCACCCGCGCGGACGGTTCAGTCCAACTGCACTGTCCCTTCGGGTGGTTCGCAGTGGCCGGATGGGACTAGTCCGGATGGCTCCGGGCGGCGGAGTACTCGAAAGACAGTCGTACCCCGCTTCCCTCCCGGGCAGCGGGGTACGCGGGCGTCGGTCAGGCAGGTGAACCGAGCAGCGGGAGAGGAGTGGCCCGATGGGTCAGCACCGGAAGCAACTCGGCGACCGGGAACGGACGGTGCGTCGGAATGCCGGGCGGTGCGGGCGCCAGCGGCACGAGCAGATCGGTGGCGGCGGGATGGCCCTCACTGCCGTCGCCGGAGCAGTCGCCGTGCAGCCACAGGGTGAGCATGTACAGCCCGGGCACGGACAGCAGCCTCGCCTGGTACGGCTGTTGCAGGGCCTCGGCCTGATGCAGGGCGCGTTCGGTGGAGGCGACGTACGGGCCCTCGAAGAAGTGCGAGAAGGCCCAGCCGTCGGGAGTCAGCATGGTCTCGGCCGCGGCCACCGCGCGCTCGCCGCACCGGATCAGAAAGCGCCAGCCGGCCAGCCGGGTCGCGGACAGGCCTTGCGCGGTGATCCGGTCCAGCACGTGGACGGGCAGCGGGAGTTCCGGTGTCGCCGGACCCTGCGCGGCGCGCAGGGAGGGGGTGCGGGCCTCACGGACCGCGGTCGGGGAACCGAGGGCGGTGAGGACGGAGCGCAGGGCAGGCGCGGGGGCAGGGGGCACGTGCAGCGGCATGTGGGTCGCCTCTCATTCGACAGGCGCGGCGGCGCGAGGAGGGTGGGGCGGACGGCGCTGTCAGCTCACGGAAGGCCGGAGAGGTGGGGGCCCGGGTTGGTGTGAAAGAGAGTGCGGATCGCTCTGCCGCCCGTCAACGGGGACGGCAGCGACACCGCGGAAACCAGGACCGAGGCGCCAACCTTCTGCCTTGTGGGCGAAGTTTATACGACGTGTGTTCGGCCGTTGTTTCGTCTATCCGATTCGGGCCGTCCGGGCAAGGCGGAATTGGGCCGTCGATTTGCGGAAATCATCCCGATTTCCGGACCGGGGCCCCGCCGCTGACCTCGCCATACGCACCGGTAACGGTCGGCCGAATGTCGTCGGCGTTTTTCACGAGGTCTGCGGGGCACCCGAAGGTGCGAGTGCGGCATGCCCCGTGAATGTGCCGCCGGGAACATTCCGACAGACTAGCGGGCGGCGGGCCCGCGCGGGACGTTATCGATCGCTTCGGCTGGGCATCATCCCACCTGACCCGGGAGCCAGGCGGCCGGATCGTCGGCCCGCCCATCCGAGGAGGGACACGTCGATGGGGGAGAAGGTCGTGGCAGGGCAGTTCGACCTGTCCGATCGCCAGCGCTACCGCGAAAAGCTCCAGCAGTGCCTGACGGGACTGGAGCGGCTGCTGCGCGACAAGCGATTCGACCGTCCCAAGAATCTCATGGGCGTCGAGATCGAGTTGAATCTCGCCGGGTCGGACGGTATGCCGAAAATGTTGAACGGGCAGGTACTCGAGCGGATCGCCAGCCGCGATTTCCAAACAGAACTCGCCATGTTCAACCTGGAAGTCAACATCGCCCCACACCGACTGGGCGGCCGGGTCTTCGACCGGCTCGCCGAGGAACTGCGCACCTCGCTCGCCTATGCCGACCGGAAGGCCGGCGAGGTCGACGCGGGCATCGTGATGATCGGCATCCTGCCCACCCTCGACCGGGACGACCTGGTCTCCTCGAACCTCTCCGAGGTCGACCGCTACACCCTCCTCAACGACCAGATCGTCGCCGCGCGCGGAGAGGACTTCCGACTCGACATCGAGGGTGTGGAGCACCTCGTCTGCACCTCGAAGTCGATCGTGCCCGAGGCCGCGTGCACCTCCCTGCAACTGCATCTCCAGGTCACCCCGGGGCGGTTCGCCGACGTGTGGAACGCGGCCCAGGCGGCCTCCGCCGCGCAGATCGCCGTCGGCGCCAACTCACCGTTCCTGTTCGGGCACGAGCTGTGGCGCGAGTCCCGGCCCCCGCTGTTCCTGCAGTCCACCGACACCCGGCCGCCCGAACTGCAGGCGCAGGGGGTACGGCCGCGCACCTGGTTCGGGGAGCGCTGGATCACCTCCGCGTACGACCTGTTCGAGGAGAACCTGCGCTACTTCCCGGCCCTGCTGCCGATCTGCGACGACGAGGATCCGCTGGAGGTCGTCGAGGCCGGCGGGGTGCCCAAACTCGCCGAACTCGTGCTGCACAACGGGACGATCTACCGCTGGAACCGGCCGGTCTACGGCATCGCGGACGGCGTCCCGCACCTGAGGGTGGAGAACCGGGTGCTGCCGGCCGGGCCGACCATCACCGACGTGATCGCCAACGCGGCCTTCTACTACGGCCTCGTCCGCGCCCTCGCCGAGGAGTCGCGTCCGGTGTGGACGCGGCTGCCGTTCGCCGCGGCCGAGGCGAACTTCGACGCGGCGTGCCGGTACGGCATCGACGCGCGCTTCGTCTGGCCCCGGCGGGGTCGCTACGGCGGCACCGGCGAGGTCGACGCGGTCACGCTGGTCCGCGACGAACTGCTGCCGCTCGCCTCGGCCGGACTGGACGCGTGGGGTGTGGAGGCCGCCGACCGGGACCTCTACCTGGGCGTCATCGAGGAGCGCTGCCGGCGCCGGGTCAACGGGGCGTCCTGGCAGGCGGCCACCTTCCACCGGGCGCTGGAGAAGGGGCTGTCACGGCAGGCGGCACTGGCGGCGACGACACGGCGGTACGCCGAGCTGATGCACGTGGGGGAGCCGGTGCACACCTGGCCGGTCGGGTTGCCGGAGCCGGTACCGCTGGGCTGACCGCGGGGCCCGGCGGGGCCGCGGTACGGGTTGAGCGCCGGGCCGCGGGGCGGGCTGAGCGCCGGGCAGACCGCCGGGTCGCGACCTGGGGTCCAACGCCGTTGCGGCGCAGAAGAGGCGGCGGCCACAGGCGGGCGGCGGAGCGTGGTGGAGGAGCCGGCGGTGGGCGCCGACGGGTGGTGGGGCGTGTCGGAGGAGCCGGCGGTGCGGGGGCACGGGGTGATGTGAGGCCACGATCAGAGCCCGACCTTTCCGGGGCATCCCGCGCCCTTCACAGTTCCTTCTGCGATCCTTGCCAGGCGAAAGGTGGGCCAGGGGGCCCGTGAGCCGGCTGGAGGCAGGGGTGCAGGTGGAGGCTGACTCGGTGGCCGATTCCGCGGCGCGGGCGCGTGACCCGCGGCGGATCCTGCGGGACGAGACGCTGCTCGTCCTCGCGCTCTCGCTCGGAGCGAGCGGAGTGTCCGCGCTGATCAGCTTCATCGGCTCGGTCACCAAGCCCGGCGGCCTGAAGGACCAGGCGGCCACCCTGAACGCCTCCGCCGCACCGGGCCGCCCCTGGCTGGACCTGGCCTGGCAGCTCTTCGGCATCGCCACGGCGCTGGTGCCCGTGGCACTCGTCGCCCACCTGTTGCTGCGCGAGGGCGCGAGCCTGCGCACCCTCGGCTTCGACCGCACCCGCCCCTGGCCCGACCTGGCCCGGGGTGCCGGCATCGCGGCCGTGATCGGCAGCACCGGGATCGCCTTCTACCTCGCTGCCCGGGGCCTCGGCTTCAACCTCACCGTCGTACCCGAGGCGCTGCCGGACGTGTGGTGGAAGTACCCGGTGCTGATCCTGTCCGCGCTGCAGAACGCGATCCTCGAAGAGGTGATCGTCGTCGGCTACCTGCTGCGCAGGCTGGGCGGGCTGGGGTGGACCCCGGGGACCGCGCTGGTGGCCAGCGCGGTCCTGCGCGGCTCCTACCACCTCTACCAGGGCATCGGCGGCTTCCTCGGCAACATGGTGATGGGCGTGGTGTTCGTGTGCCTGTACCGCCGCTGGGGCCGGGTCGGGCCGCTGGTCGTCGCCCACTCCCTGCTCGACATCGGCGCGTTCGTCGGCTACGCCCTCCTCGCGGGCAAGGTGGGCTGGCTGCCGACCGCCTGAGCGGCTCCTCAGGCGCGCAGTTCGCCGTCGACGACCGTCACCGCCGAGCCGGTGAGCAGGGTGCGTTCGCCCCGCAGGCCGGTGCGGACCAGCCCGGTGCGGCGTGAGGCCTGGAGCCCGGTGAGGTCGTCGCGGCCGAGGCGGGCGGACCAGTGAGGGGCGAGCGCCGTGTGGGCGCTGCCGGTCACCGGGTCCTCGTCGATGCCGACGTTCGGGAAGAAGCAGCGGGACACGAAGTCGTAGCCACGGGGCGGGGCGTCGGCGCGGGCGGTGGCGATGATGCCGCGGGAGGAGTAGGCGCCGAGGGCCCGGTGGTCGGGGGAGAGACCGAGCACGGTCTTCTCGTCGGCCAGCTCCACCAGCAGGTCGCCGACGTCGGGGCCGGTGTCGAACGCGGCGACCGGCTCCGCGCCCAGCGCCTCGGCGACCCCGGCCGGAATCTCCACCGGGCTGAGCGGGGCGGTCGGGAAGTCGAGGGTGATCGAACCGTCCGCGCCGGGCGTGGCGGTCAGCACACCGCTGCGGGTGGCGAACCGCACCGGACCCTCATGGGCGCCGGTGGTGTGCAGGACGTGGGCGGTGGCGAGGGTGGCGTGGCCGCACATGGCGACCTCCGTGACGGGCGTGAACCAGCGCAGCGCCCAGTCCGCCTCGCCGCCCTCGGGCAGCCGGTGCGCGAACGCCGTCTCGGCGTGGTTGATCTCCATGGCGACGTTCTGGAGCCAGTCGTCGTCCGGGAAGACGTCGTCCAGGAGCAGGACTCCGGCCGGGTTGCCGGCGAAGGGGCGGTCGGTGAAGGCGTCGACGATTCGGATGCGCATGGCGCAGACGCTAGCGGCAGCGACGGCCCGCGGACCAAGTCCAATGCGCGGACGCCGGACTGATTTCGCCGCATCGGCACGACCGGCCCCCACGGCCGGAAAGGGGGTTGTCGTGCGATCGGTTCCGATATATCGTCGAGTCATCGCGAACGTTATGCGATGCAGATGCGACAGATCAACGATGGAATGGAGTGATCGTGATGCGCACCCACGGTTTCGAGCACGGACACCGGCACGAGGGTCCCGGCCGGCGGGGCATGGTGGGCTTCGGCGGCTTCGAGGGAGGGCGCGCCGCCTTCGGGCCCTTCGGCCCGGGCGGTCCGGGCTTCGGTCCGGGCGGACCCGGTTTCGGACCGGGCCCCTGGGGGCCACGCGGACGGGGCGGTCCGCGCGGGCGGGCGCGGCGCGGTGACGTACGCGCCTCGATCCTGGCCCTGCTCAAGGACCGGCCCATGCACGGCTACGAGATGATCCAGGAGATCGCCGAACGCAGCGGCGGCGCCTGGAAGCCCAGCCCCGGCTCGGTCTACCCGACCCTCCAACTGCTGGAGGACGAGGGGCTGATCACCAGTCAGAGCGAGGGCGGCAAGAAGCTGTTCTCCCTGACCGAGAGCGGACGCGCCGCCGCCGACGAGGGGCCGGACGCCCCCTGGGAGGAGGCCTCGCGCGGGGTCGACTGGGAGGCCCTCACCGAGATCCGCCAGGCCGGCTTCGGGCTGATGGAGGCCTTCGGCCAGGTCTGGAAGACCGGCAGCAAGGAGCAGCGAGAGAAGGCGCTCGCCGTCATCAACGACGCCCGCAAGAAGCTGTACCTCATCCTCGCCGACGAGCACTGAGCCTCGGAGGACAACCGCCGTCGCCGGTACGGCGGTCCGGGCGCCCCGCGACATCCGCGCGGGGCGCCTTCGCATCTCCCGGCACAGGAGGAAGCCTGTCCCGGCTCAAGGGGACAAGGTGCCTTTCCGGCCAAGGGGGCCTGCCCGTCCCGACCCAAAGGGCCTGCCCGGGCTCAGGCCACCAGGCCGTCCAGCTTGCGCAGCGACTCGTTCAGGGCGGCCGTCGCCGAGTCCTTGAGCTTGCCCGCGATCAACGACACCGCGGCCCCGGTGAACTCCCCGTCGATCCGGAGCCTCGTGGCGTCCCCGTCCGGCGTCAGCGTGTAGCGGGTGGCCACGGTCACCGCCATCGGGCCCTTGCCGCGGATGGCGAACACCCGGGCGGGTTGAAGCTCCTCGATGGTCCAGTCGACCTCCGCCGGAAAGCCCATCAGCTTCATGTTCTCCTGGAACGTGCCGCCCCCGGCCAGTCGGTGAGCTGGGCCCACACCTTCTCGGCCGGCGCCTGGATGCGTGCCTCCCCGCTGACTCCGGCCATTGCGACCACCCCTCCGTGTCGGGCGTATCGGGCTACGGTGTCGCGGACCGTAGCCTCAGGGGCGCGAACATTCAGGACTGATGAACTGTCAGAAACGTGGCCCGGCGATGCCGCTCTCGCACCCGAACGGTCAGATCTCCTCCGTAAGGATGAGATCCGGGCCGGCGATGTCCACTCCGCGTGGGACGCGAAAATGGTTCCCCTCGTGGATGCCCCGTCCCGTTGAGGCTGATGAGGTAGGGGATGTGCAACCCCGTACAGCCCACCGGACCGCCGATGACGGAGCGGTTCCGTACCCGGTCGGCGCTGCCGGGCTCGGTGCCGAGCTGGCAGTGGTGATCGCCGCTGCCCGCCGCAGGGCCGTCCGGGACAGGGACCGGCACACCGACACCGCCCACCTACTGCACGCCCTGCTGGAACACGACCCCGGGGCCCGCGCCGCCGTCGGCGGCCCGCAGCGGCTCGCCCGGCTCCTCGGCTACCTGGTCCAGCGCAGCATCGGTTACGGACTGCGCTGGCAGAGCAGCGTGGAGGACTCCGGCGCGATGCCCCTCGTCCCCGCTCCGGCCGGCCCCGCCGCCGACTCCGCGGGCCCCGCCGGCCCGGACGGTTCCGGCAAGGGCGCCGAGGGCTGGTCCCCCGCC
>NZ_JBEXKG010000093.1:0-30943 GCF_040609555.1 Streptomyces sp. NPDC004658 | reverse complement strand
CGGGCTCCGGGCCGCCTGGGCGCCCGTCCCACCGCGGCCGGCCGCGGAAGGGGTGGCTGCCCCGCGGACCCCGGGCCGCACAGCCGGTCCGCCGCCCGTGTGCCCGAGGCACGCGACGCGAAGGACCCGAGGCGTCCACCGGCAGGGCGCCCACCGGCAAAGGCGAGGACGGGCGTCCGTCATCGCTGTGCCCATCCCGCGGGAGTCGGCCCCCGAACGCGATAGCGTGGAGGTCACCAGGGGAGAGGATGGAGAAGCCGTGAACGGCTCTGAACCGGCACCGTCCGTGGAAGCCCAGCTGCGCGCGGCTCCGCCCCACGCCCTCGTGGCCACCGCCGACCGCCTGCTGACGCAGCGCTTCGGCGCCCGGGACGCGACGATCCTCCTCGCCGACTACGGCCTGACCGTCCTGCAACCCGTCACCCACCTGCCGCACACCGGCGATCCGGTCTCCGCGCACGACGGTCCCGCCGGTACCGCCTTCACCACGCAGAAACCGGTGATCGAAGTCACCGCCGAACCGGCCACCGAGCTGGTTCACCTGCCCATCACCGTCCGTGGTGATCGTCTCGGCGTGCTCTGTGTGCGCGTCCCCGACACGTCCACCGACCCGGGCACGGTCCTGCGGCTCGGCGACTTCGCCACGGCGCTGGGCCATGAGCTCGCCACGGCCGACCGGGACACCGACCTGTACCTCCAAGTCCGCCGCACCCGTCGCCTCACCCTCGCCGCCGAAATGCAGTGGCAGCTCCTCCCGGGCCGGGGGTGCGTACGCGACGAGTACGTCATCGGCGCCCACCTGGAACCGGCCTACGCCGTCGGCGGCGACAACTTCGACTGGGCCACCAGCGCCGAGCACCTCACCCTCACCGTCACCGACGGCATGGGCCAGGGCATCGACGCCGCCCTGCTCACCAACCTCGCCGTCGGGGCACTGCGCAACGCCCGCCGCGCCGGCATCGGCCTCGCGGACCAGGCGTGCCTGGCCGACCAGGCCGTCTACTCCCAGTACGGGGGCACGTCGTACGCCTCCACGCTCCTGCTGCGTTTCGACCTCGCCACCGGCAGGGTGTGCGCCGTGGACGCCGGGTCCCCGCAGCTCTACCGGCTGCGCGGCACCACGATCGAACGCGTGGAACTCGAGGCCCAGCTGCCCCTCGGCATGTTCGAGGAGACTCTCTACGAGGAGCAGACGTTCCATGTGGAGCCGGGTGACCGCCTGGTCGCCATCAGCACCGGCGTCCACGGCACCCGCTCGGCAAGCGGAGAGATCTTCGGCGAGAGCGTCCTGCGCCAGATCCTGAGCGCGACCCGGCAGACACCCCCCCACGAGACGGCACGATCGGTCGTCGCCGGGCTGCTGGAACACGTGGGCCAGGAGGATCTGCTCGCCGACGCCGCCGTCGTCTGCGTCGACTGGAACGGCCGCCCCGGCGGGACGCCCTGAGAGCACGACCGAACCGCCGGCCCCTACGGAGTCTCCGGTGGCCGGGGAGGCGCCTCACCCTGCGCTGTGAAGAAAGCTTTCATGCCGCGGACCAGCGCCGCTCGCTCCGCGGGCGACATCCGCGCCAGCACACCCGCCAGGGCCTGGGTACGCCGACGGGCCACGTCTCGCAGGACACGGCGTCCCTGGCCCGTGAGGCTCAGCTGCACCTCACGGCGGTTGTGCGGGTGTGCCGAACGCTCCAGCATCCCGGCCGCCTCCAGCCGGTCACACAGCCGGCTGGCCGTGGGAAGCCCTATGTCCAGCCGTTCCGCCAGCCCCGTGAGATTCACCTCAGGCTGCGTCTCCAGGGCCCTGAGCGCCCGCAGCTGGTGGAGTGACAGCCGTACAGCCGCCTCCTGAGCGGCCATGGACCACAGGTTGGCAAGACACTCCACGGCATCGGCGATCTGGCGCGCGCCCGCGCTCGGCTCGTCACTCGAGCCCTCAGCGCGATCGTCGGCGCCACCGGGAAGAGTCACGAACACATCACTTTCCGTAAGATCCGGGATCCGGGTGCTGCGGGCACACCCCATAGTCTCTCGCTGTACCCGAGAGGCCGGAGGGCAAGCAATGTTCCTGGCCCGGGACCACCCGGCCGCCCGGGCAGGCCCACCTGAGCGGCCTGCTCACCACTCGGACGGCGGCTACGGGCGCTGCGTGACAGGTACCGGACGGTCGGCTCCCTTCCCCCGTGCGGGCCTCGCCAGCTCCGCGTTGAACTGGGCGCCGACCAGAAGGGCCAGGTTGGACAGCCACAGCCAGACCAGGAAGACGACGACGCCCGCCAGCGAACCGTACAGACGGTGATACGTCGTGACGTGAGAGGTGTAGACGGCGAATCCGAGGGAGACGGCCAACAGGAGAACCACTGCCAGGGCGCCGCCCGGCGCCATCCTCCGCACGGGACGGGAGGGCGCGGGGCCCGAGCGGTAGAGGACCAGCACCAGGGCCACGGCGACCCCCGCCACGAGGGGCCAGCGCAGTGTGTCCCAGGCGACCTGCGGCCCGCTGCCCAGGTCCAGCGCCCGGCCGAGACGCCGGGCCAGGCCGCCGGTGAGGAACAGGGCGAGGGTGGTCGTGAGGAGCAGAGAGATCAGGACGAGGGCCGTGGTGATGATCCGCGGCGCGGTGCGCCAGACGGGCCGGTCCGCGCTGATCCGGTGCATGGCGTGCAAGGCGCGGCGAAAGACGCTCAGATAGCTGGAGCCCGACCACAGCGCCCCCGACCCCGCCAGGAAGATCAGTGTCCACGCCGTCGACGGCTGTCCGGCCATCTGCCGCAGGGTGCTGCGCAGCAGAGCGCGGGAGGCGACCGGGGCGGCCTGCGACATGCGGTCGATGACCTGAGGTTCCGCCGTCGGGATGGTCAGGCCCACGATCGAGAGAATCACCAGCAGGACCGGAAACAACGCCAGGACCGCGTAGTACGTCAGCGCGGCGGCCCAGTCGGTGACGTCGTCGTTCCACACGGCCACCGGCGTCCGGCGCAGCGCCGCCCACCATCTGGCCGCACGACCGTCTGCGTCATCCATGAGCGGATGCTCTCACCCCCGACGCCCCGTCATCTCCTCGGCCACGACTGCGAGTCGCCTTCCCGGAAACGTCACCGTCATGCGTGAGCGTCATCTCAGGGGCTGAACGTGTCTTTGAACGGGTCTTGGACGAGAATGCTGTGCGTCCCGGGCACCTGCGTCGCCAGCCCCGGGGGAATGATCTGGACGACGTTGCCCTGGCACCCCGGGACGTTGTGGACGCGGACGGGGACGTCCGTGAAGTTGAGCACGGTGGACAGCTGAACGACCTCGTAGCACCCGAGCGGGTGGTCGTGCACGACTCCGCCGATGCGGAGGAATCCGTTCGTGGCGAACGCCGATCCGGGAACGGTGACCGCAAGCATCCCGGCGGCCCCGAATATGGTGAGTGTCGAGCAGATGCGACGCATGGCGCGCCTCCTCATGGGCAGGTCGGAGGGTGTTCCAGCCCTGCAAACGACCGTACGGAAGTGCGCGGGTACTGCATCCCGGTGTCGTCCGGACGGGCGACCCCGGGCCGCCTCGTGGCTGCGCGCGGCGAAGCCGGGGTGCTCCTTTCGCTGACGGCACGGCGACCGGGAGCTTCCGGCGGCAGCCGTGTGCCCCGCCGCGTCAAGGTGCGACCAGGCCGGTGTCCCGGTTCCGCAGCCACGGCACGAGCTGGGCGACTCCCCAAGCCACCTCGAAGGTGAGGAACAGCCACAGTATCCGCGAGGCGCCGTGGGCCAGCGCGTAGGCCATCCAGGTGGAGAACAGAATGCGCGCGACGCCGTCGAACAGTCCGTGCAGCGGCAACGACCGGACGATGCGCAGAGTGGCCCAGACGAGCACGACCGAACCCATCAGGTTCGCGTACAGGGTCTGCCACAGGTCAGGTTCGGGCAGGACACCCAGCCCGAATGTCCCGGCGGATGAAGAGAGCGCGCCGTGCACCAGCGTGTACGTCCACGGTGTCGCGAAACCCGCGGTGACGGCGAGGTCGTACCAGGCGCTCGCGCGTACGAGACGACGATAGGCGGGGCGTGCGGGGGCGACGAGACGCTTCATGGGGAGGCTCCTGCCGGTGTGGTGTCAGCGGCTCCTCACGCTAAACAGTGGAGTACGGTCCAAGGTCAAGCTCATCAAGCGAAGGGGGGCGCTGGGCTATGCGCATCGGAGAGCTGGCCGCGCGGACGGGGATGACCAGGGACACCATCCGGTTCTACGAGAAGGTCGGTCTCATCGCCGGCCGCCGCCTGGCCAACGGATATCGCGACTTCCCGCCCGAGGCAGTGGCCTGGCTGCAGTATGTCCGCACCGCGCAGACACTCGGATTCTCCCTGGCGGAGATCGCCAGGAACAGCGAGGAGTTGCGCGCCGCGCCGGACGCCGCGGAAGCGCTGTCCGCGCTGTTCGAGGAAAAGATCAAGGTTGTCGATGCCCGTATGGCCGAACTCACCACCCTGCGCGCCGAACTCTCCGCCCGCGTGAGCACGGGATGCCCGTTGCGGGCAGCAGTACCGCAAGAGGGCGCGGCGCAGAGGCGGCCACCGCGCTGATGAGAACGCGTCAGCGACCTCTCGCTGAGCCGGGTGACAGCATCGCCGGCGGCAGGTGTGGAAAACGCAACGGTGCCCGAATCCTGCGATGTGACCGCCTGTCTAACGCCAAGTCTTTTGTGGCGTTTGCGTGCGCCTTTCCCGGACGGCTTGCCATGGCCGCGGCCCGTGCGGGACTGTTGCCGGAGGACATCTGTTTCCGTATGGCAGGAAGGTGGTGAGGTGCGCACCGTGCGTGCCTCTGTTTGTGACTGCTTCCCGCAGCTTTTCCGCCAGTCCACCCGAGGCGGGCCGACAGCCCGGCCCGGCCTGGACTGAGGCTCCCTATCCTGTGCTGGTCTCCGACCGGCATGGCCATCTCGTGCGCCTGAACGACGCGGCCCGGCTGGCACTGCCGGACGCGGTGAGCGACGCTCCGTTCTCCGAGCAGGTACCGGCCTGGCTTGCCGACGCCCATCGGCGGGCCATCGCCGCAATCCCCCCAGGCACTGCCGCCGAGGCCCCGCACGGAGCCATCGGCGCCCGCTACTTCGAGGCGCACCCCACCGTCAGCCAGGGCCATGTGGTGTGGTGGCTGGTCGACGCCACCGACCGCCGCCTGGCCGAACAGGCGCTCAGCGATGCGCGCCGCCGCTCCGAGGTGTTGTCGCAGGCGTCCAGCACGCTGCTGTCCACGCTGAACGTGCCGCGCTGCATGGAGGTCGCCGCCTCCATGGCCGCGGAGCATCTCGCCGAAGCCGCCGTCCTGATAGCGCCACCCCAGGGCCGGCGCTGCTCCCTCACCTACGCCTGCCAGGGCGGCCCCGTCGTCCAGACCAGCCGGCAGGTCGACGTGGCCCGTGTGCCCGGGCTCAGAGAGGCGCTGCAGGGGTTCCCGCCAGTGCCGGCCCGCTGGATCAATCCCGCCGACATCCCCGACTGGGCGATCCCGGACGGCCTCGCCGGTCCGGTCGGCTCCGTCATCGTCGCTCCGCTGCCCGGACACGGCGTCCCCGCCGGCGCGCTCATCCTGCTGCGCTCCAGCACGGAGCAGGCCTTCACCGAGGGCGAGGAAGTCTTCGCCCGCCTGTTCGCCGCACGCGCCGGCGCGGCCCTGTCCGCCGCTCGCCTCTACACCGAGCAGGCCACGATCACCGCGACGCTGATGCAGGACCTCCTGCCGCCCACGCTGCGCACGGTGCACGGCGTGGAGTACGCCGGCAGCTACCGGACCTCCAAGGACCACGAGCGGGTCGGCGGCGACTTCTACGACGTCCACCCCGGCGCCAGCCCCTCCGAGGAGACGCTGGTCGTCCTCGGTGACGTGGCGGGCAAAGGCCTGGACGCGGCGGTCCTGACCGGCAAGATCCGCAACACTCTGCACGCTCTGCTGCCGCTGGCCGAGGACCACCAGCACATCCTCAACCTGCTCAACAGCGCGCTGCTCAGCTCCCACCACGCCCGCTTCGCCACCCTCGCGCTGGCTTCCGTACGCCGCCGCGGCGGCCGGGCGCAGCTGCGGCTGACCAGTGCCGGACACATGCCGCCCCTCATCGTTCGCAACGACGGCACCGTGGAGGAGGCCGACACCCGCGGCACCCTGGTCGGCGCCCTGCCGACGGTCACCGCGCGCACCGTCGAGACGGTCCTCGCGCCCGGCGAGACCTGCCTGCTGTACACCGACGGGATCACCGAGGCCCGCGGCGGCCCGCTGGGCGACGAGCTGTTCGGTGAGGACCGTTTGAAGCGGGCGCTTGCCGAGTGCGCGCGTATGCCGGCGGAAGCGGTGGTGGAGCGGGTACAGATGCTGGCCGCGCAGTGGCTGGGCAACGGCCGTCACGACGACATGGCCGTCATGGCCATCACCGCCCCGAAGACCGGCGCGCTGAGTATCGTCAACGGCCATGCGAGCGGTGGACCGACCAGGAGGAGCAGGTAGTGAGCGAGCCCACCGCGACGGCCGGTGCGGTGCAACGGCTGTGGCAGGCCGTGATGGACGGTGACGAGCACCGAGCAGCCGCGACCGTCCACGACGCCCTGGCCCAGGGGGTGAGCCAGGAGACGCTCCTGCTCCAGGTCATCGCGCCGGTGCAGGAGAAAGTCGGCATCGAATGGGCGGCGGACCGTATCAGCGTCGCCCAGGAGCACGCCGCCACCGCCATCAACGAGCGGGTCATCGCCTCCCTCGCCCACCGTCCGAGCGCCACCCGGCCGGCACCTGACCGCGGCCGGGTGACGGTGGCCTGCGTGGACGGGGAATGGCACGCGCTGCCCGCCCGCCTGGTCGCCGAGGTCCTCACCCTGCACGGCTGGCGGGTGGACTACCTCGGTGCCCAGACCCCCACCTCACACCTCGTCACCCACCTGCACCTGACCAACCCCGACGCGGTCCTGCTGTCCGGATCGATCCCCACCCACCTGCCGACCGCGCATGCCGCCGTCACCGCCTGCCAGGCCATCGGGGTCCCCGTCCTGGCCGGGGGCCGCGCCTTCGGCCCCCAAGGCCGCTACGCCGCCGCTCTGGGGGCCGACCGATGGGCGGCCGACGCCCGGGCCGCGGTCGCCGTCCTGGCGGCAGGCATACCGCGACCGGACGCCTCGGCCATCCGGCTCACGGTGGACGACCTTCCGCACCTGGCCGACCAGGAGTACACCCTGGTCGCGCAGTCCCGGACCCAGATCGTCAAGCAGACCCTTGCCGATCTGCACGACCGCTACCCCGCCATGCGCGCCTACAGCAGCGCCCAGCACGAACGCACCGCCGAGGACATCGCCCACATCGTCGACTTCCTGGCCACCGCCCTCTACGTCGACGACCCCGACCTGTTCACGACCTTCCTGACCTGGACCGCCGGCATCCTCACGGTCCGGGGCGTGCCCGCCCACTCGCTGCCGACCGGACTCGACGCCCTGGCCGGCCAACTCCACGATTTTCCCCGCGCCCTCAAGATGCTCGACCACGGGAGGACCGCCCTGACCGAGCACACCATCCGTCCCGTCCCCGACCCCGACATA
Source organism: Streptomyces sp. NPDC004658 (assembly GCF_040609555.1). NCBI lineage: Bacteria > Bacillati > Actinomycetota > Actinomycetes > Kitasatosporales > Streptomycetaceae > Streptomyces > Streptomyces sp. NPDC004658. Next base: position 23,390 of record NZ_JBEXKG010000093.1, on the reverse strand, counting down.
CACGCATGACACACCTGCCACCCAGCGGACTCACCGTGACCGTCCGCCGCGAGTCCACCACGCTGACCGTCATGGTCGGTGGCGAACTCGACTACGACACCAGCGACGACCTGCTCAGTGAGGTCAGTCGACAGCTCACGGGCGGCCAGCCACCGCCCGCCGACGTCCGGCTCGACTTCCGCGAGCTGGCGTACATCGACTCCTCCGGACTGACGGCCCTGCTCATGATCCACCGCCGCACCAGCGCACTCGGCGCCACCCTCCACCTGGACAACAGGCCGGCCCACCTCGACCGCGTGCTGCACTTCACCGATGTCCTGGACCATCTCACCGCACCACCCCACGGCCCTCGGGTTCAGCGGGCGGAGGAAGACGACGGCCTCACCGGAGCAGGCGTCACCTGACCACGCCCTGCCGGCGAGCCGGCTGGGCAGGGGCACCGCTGCTCCCGCGTGACGACGACCGGCCGTGCCGGTGCTCCAGCTGCCGCGCCTCGCCGCGTGGTCGTGACATGGCGGCGGCAGGGCCGCACCCTGCCCGCCCAGCCGGCTGCGGTCGGCCGCCCACCTCGACGGCCCGGCCACCGGTGCATCGGCGCGACGGACGAACCGGTAGCGGTCCGGCACGCACATGCGGTCCGCAAAATGCGTAACCGATCTACGCAGCAAGGCGGTTGTCGTGACTGCGCACGCCCCGAAGGATCGGAGCAGCACCACAACACAGGGCGTCGGTGCGGGGGAGGGCAGGTTGGGCAGATTCCGGTTCCGGCCCAGCTACGAGGCGGTGTGCGAGGTGACGGTCGGCGACCACCGCCTGGTGGCTTACTCCGGGCACCGCAAGGTGATCCGGCTCGCCGACCCGTCGGCCCGCGAGGACATCGCGGTGATCACCGGCTCGCGCGCATGGATCCGTGCGCTGTGCGAGGTCCCCGTGGACGGGGGGACGCGGCTGGCGTCCGGCGGCCGGCGCGGCGTCCTCTGCCTGTGGAACCCCGGCGCGCCGAGCGAACCCCCGGTCCGGCTGAAGGGGCATCGCGGCTGGGTGAACGCCCTGTGCACCGTGTGCGTTTCCGGGCAGGAGCTGCTGGCGTCGGCGGGCGCCGACCGCGTCGTACGCCTGTGGGATCCCAGTGACGGCAGCCTGGTGCGCGCGATCGACACCGGCTCCGGAAGAGGGTGGATCTTCGCCCCGTCCGCGGTACGGACGGGCGGCCGGACGCTGATCGCGGCCGGGCACGGCCTCGGCTCCGTGACCGTCTGGCACCCCGAGTCGGGGCAGCGCCATGCGGAGCTGACCGGGCACCGCGGATTCGTGTGGACGCTCTGCGAGGTCTCCGACGGCGACCGCACCCTGCTGGCCTCGGGCGGCCGGGACGGCATCGTGCGGCTGTGGGACCTGGAGGAACGCCAGGAAGCGCGGGCGCTGACGGGAGGCAGCGGACCGGTGTACGCCCTCTGCCAGGCGGACGTCGGTGAGCGCCGGCTGCTCGTGGTCGGCGGCGACGGCCCCGGGACCGCCGTGCGGGACCCCTCCACGGGCGAGTACCTCGGCGCCCTGGGCACGGACCTCGCCGGTCTGCTCAGCGGACACGGCTGGGCCCGGGCGGCCTGCCAGGTGCGGCCCTTCGACGGGCCGCCCCTGGTCGTCACCGCGGGCTACGACGACGCCCCGCGGGTGTGGGACGTGGCGAAGGAGCTCGCATGACGGCACCGGGGCCCCTTGAGCAGAGCCGGGTGAGGTGGCAGTGAACGCCGCTTACGGCGCCGTGCTGGTGTCCCTGGCGCTGGCACTGTGGGACCTGCTGCGCATCTTGCGACACGACCCGCCCCGCTGGCGGGACCGGCTGGGCGTGGGGGTGTGGGCCGGGGTCGGCACGTTCGCCGCCGAGTGCTGGACCCCGGGGTGGATGGCGGTCGTCGCCTGGGTGATTGCCGGGTTCTGCGTGCTGGGTGCGGTCGCGGCCACCGTCCTGCAGACGGTGGCCCCCTCCATCCCGGTGGTCGAGGAGCAGCAGTTGCGGCAGCGCGTGCTCGCGGTGTGCGGACCGGACGGTCCCGAGTCGACCACGGTGGGGGTGTCGAGCACCGGATTCGTCGCTGTCCGGACGCGAGGGGAACGCCTTCCCGTCATGGCCGCGCGGCTGGAGCGCGGCTGCCCCTTCTGCTTCGTCCAGGAGATCCTCACCGCCGTCGGTGAGGACGCCGAGCGCGCCGTCGAGCGGTACCGCGGCGAGCGCTCCCGCGGCGTCAACGCCATGGCCGTGCTGACCCGTGCCGCCCCGGGTGCCCGCCGCCGGCGAGCCGAGATCCTCCCGATGACCGGCAACCGCAAGCCGTTCCCGCACGCCGGATGTCTCACGCACGCCCTGCTCTGATCGCCGGGCGGGCTCATCGGGACGGCGTGCCCGAGGGCCCCGCTGGTCCTCCGGTTCGACGCACGCTCAGAGGAAGGCCGACCGTGCTGCCTGTGCTGTTGGGTGTCCTGGGGACTCTGCTCCCCGTCCTCGCCGTGCTCGCGCTGATCGTCGGCGGGCGACGGCTCCGACGCCCCGAGGCGCGGCCCGTGCCCTGGCGCCTCCTGGCCGCGTCGACCCTGGCCGCGCTGTTCCTCGTGCTGCTCGGGCTGGCGGTGTGGTCCGACGTCACCTGCGATCACGACTGCGAGCCGATGGTGACGCCCGTGTATCCGTGAAACGGCCCCTAACGGAGCCTACGTTGAGCCGACGGCGACGGGACCGGCCGCGCCGTTCGGCCAGCGGCTCGGCTTCGGGGCGGGTGCCGGCCCCACTCAGATGATCCGCGGGAAACGCCCCAGCCGCAGTGTGAGTCGGCCGGTGTGCGCCAGGTGGGGAGAGGGCCGTCCCGCAGATGCGGGGAGGTTCCCACCGGCGTGGCGAAAGGCCGAAACGGCCGTGCCGGGAACAGCCGGTCCGGTCGGCACGGTTGCACCGGCTGAGAGACTGGCGCCGCACCAGAATCCGCGCCCCGACGTTGCGGTACACCGGCCGCACACTCGGACCAAGACGTATTCCTACAGGAGACTTTCATGACGGACCGGCCCTTGACGCTCATGGCTGTGCACGCCCACCCCGACGACGAGGCCACCGGAACGGGAGGGATCCTCGCGCGGTACGCGGCGGAGGGCATCCGCACGGTGCTCGTGACGTGTACCGACGGCCGTTGCGGTGACGGACCCGGAGGCGTCAAGCCGGGCGACCCCGGGCACGATCCGGCGGCGGTCGCCCTGATGCGCCGTGAAGAACTCGTGGCGAGCTGTGCCGTATTGAAGGTCAGCCATCTGGAGACGCTGGACTATGCCGACTCCGGGATGATGGGCTGGCCGAGCAACGACGCCACCGGATCCTTCTGGCAGACCCCCGTGCGGGAAGGCGCGGCCCGGCTCGCGGAACTCATGCGGCACTACCGGCCTGATGTGGTCGTCACCTACGACGAGAACGGCTTCTACGGCCACCCCGACCACATCCAGGCCCACCGCATCACGATGGCGGCACTGGAGATGACCGAGCTGACACCGAAGGTGTACTGGACCACGATGCCCCGCTCGATGATGCAGCGGTTCGGCGAGATCATGCGCGAGTTCCATGAGGACATGCCGGAGCCCGATCCGGCCGAGGCCGCCGCGATGGCCGAGATCGGCCTCCCCGACGACGAGATCACCACGTGGGTGGACACCACCGCGTTCAGCGGTCAGAAGTTCGACGCGTTGGCCGCGCACGCCAGTCAGGGCGAGAACATCTTCTTCCTCAAGATGGGAAAGGAGAGGTTCGGCGAATTGATGGGCATGGAGACCTTCGTACGTGTCCAGGACACCACCGGCGCGGCCATACCCGAGAACGATCTCTTCGCCGGACTGCGCTGATCCATCCGTCCGACCGGGCGGGAAAGCGCCTCGACCGCACGGCGCGCGATCGAGCCCGACACCGTCGTACCGGAGGAGCCGGTGTGCGGTTGCGCCGTCTCGCGGTGACGGTAGGTCAGCCTCCGCTTTCCGGCGCGTTCCACAGCTGCCGGAGTTCGTCCCATTGCGCAGCCGGGCCGTGCGGGGGCATGAGCTGACCGGCGTCCGGGGTGCGCAGTCCGGCGAGGACCAGGTCGAGGTAGCGCAGGTGCAGAGCGGTGGCACGCTCGCCGGTCACGGGGATCTGCGGGGTCAGGTGTTCGAGCAGCAGGGGGATGTCGGCGGAGGTGAAGTCGGCGCGCAGCACGCCCGCCCGCTGCGCGCCGTCCACCAGGTCGTCCAGCGCCGCGCGCAGCCGCTCCGCGGCGGTCCGCACCTCGTCGGTGGCCGGTAGCCGGCCACCGACCAGGGGGAGGAGCGGACCGCCCGTCCCCTGGTCGGTCAGCGCGTCGCGGAAGAAGCGGACGAGCGCGGCCCAGGGGTGGGGCTCCTCCGCGAGTGCGGTCCGTGCCTGCGCGACGAGTTGCTCCATGCCCGCGATCCGCATGCGCTGGGCCAGCACGTCGGATCACTTCCGGCCAAACTTTGCCTCGGGCGCTGACTCATCGGTCAGTTCGGACCCCGGCAGCCGGTCTCGTGCTGCGCCGGCTGATCCCCGCGCCCTTTCGCACACGGCTCCTGCGAGGCAATCCCCGGTGCCCGAACCGTGTGAACCCCGGCTCAGCGTGCCTCCGGCTGCCACCCCAGCGCCCGTGATATCCCCCGCGCCGCGAGCCGTACCGCCGGGACCAGCGCGGGGACCTGGGCCGTCGCGTGCGGGACCACGATCGACACCGCCGCCGTCACCCCACCGTCGCGGCCGTGTACCGGGGCCGCCACCGACAGGGCGTCCTCGGTGATCTGACGGCTGCTCACCGCCACGCCCGACCGCCGCACTTCGGCCAGCTCGCGGCGCAGTCGCGCGGGGTCCGTGACGGTGTACGGGGTGAACGCGGCCAGCGGCCCCTCGCAGTACGCCTCCTGGAACGGCTGCCCGCTGTGGGCCAGCAGCACGAGCCCGACCCCGGTGGCGTGCAGCGGCCAGCGGGCGCCCACCCGGATGTGGACGCCGACCGCGGAGCGCCCGGAGAGCCACTCGATGTACACGACGTCCCCGCCGTCGCGCACCGCCAGCTGCACGTTCTCGTGCGTCGCCTCGTACAGGTCCTCCAGGTACGGCAGCGCCACCTGCCGCAGCGCCAGCCCGCGCGGGGCGAGCGCCGCGACCTCCCACAGCCTCAGGCCCACGTGGTAGCGACCCTCCGCGTCCCGCTCCAGGGCGCCCCACGCGGTCAGTGCCCCCACCAGTCGGTGCGTGGTGGTGAGGGTGAGCCCGGCCCGGCGGCTGATGTCGGTCAGACAGAGCGCCGGATGCGCGTGGTCGAAGGCCGCGAGCACGGCGAGCAGCCGGTCCGGTGCGGAGCGCACCGTCCGCGGGGGCAACGCGTCGGCGGTCATCGGGACGGCGTCACCCGAGCCCGCTCTCGGCGACCCTCAGCAGCAGCGTGTGCAGGACGTCCCGCTCCTCGGCGTCGAGCGGCCGGAGCAGTTCGCCCGTGACCCGCGAACCCGCCTCGTCGGTGTCGCGCAGGAAAGCCCGGCCGGCTTCGGTCAGCACGACGATTCGGCTGCGCCGGTCGTCCGGGGCAGGGCGGCGCTCGGCGAAACCCAGCCTCTCCAGGTCGTCGACCAGGCCGACGATCGCGCTCGGGTCGTAGCCGAGGGAGGTGCTCAACTCCCGCTGCAGGGCGCCCTCGGAGGTGGCGAGGAAACGCAGCAGCGCGTAGTGGCGCAGCCGCAGGCCGGACTCCTGGAGGAACGCGTTGAACAGCTGGCCCGAGCGCAGTCCGAGCCGGTACAGCAGATAGCCGGTGTCCGCGTGCAGCCCGCGCATCCACGGCTCCCGGGCGTCGATCGGGGCGGAACCCACGGCGTGTTCTGGGGCGTGCTGCTGGCCGGTGATGGCGGGCTCCCTGGGCCGGGCCTCCGTCCGGAGGCGGGACATACGGATGTGCTGCCCCACAGCATGCCGCACGGGCAGGCTTGCAACAACTATTGACGACAACAATGATTGTCCTTAGCTTCGATCCCGGACCGCACGCCGCCCGGGCCGCAGGCGCACCCGCCGCCGGCCGCCCGGCGGCCGACCCCTCCGGAAGGGACCCGCTCGTGCCCAGCATCGATCTCACCGGCAAGGTGGCCGTCGTCACCGGAAGCGGCCGTGGCCTCGGCCTGGCCTACGCCCACGCCCTCGCCGCCCACGGCGCCGCCGTGGTCGTGAACGACGTCGACGAGGCCGTCGCCGGGCAAGCCGCGAAGTCCATCACCGAGGCGGGCGGCAAGGCCGTGGCCGAGGCCGTCGCGGTCGGTACCAGCGAGGCCGCCGACCGGCTGGTGGCCCGCGCCGTGGCGGAGTTCGGCCGCCTGGACATCCTGGTCACCAACGCCGGGATCCTGCGCGACAAGGTGCTGTGGAAGATGACCGATGACGACTTCGACGCGGTGATCACCACCCATCTGCGCGGTACGTTCACCTGCGCCCGAGCAGCCGCCGTCCGGATGCGCGAGCAGGGCGAGGGCGGCACGATGATCCTGGTCGGCTCCCCGGCCGGACAGCGCGGCAACTTCGGGCAGACGAACTACGCCGCCGCCAAGGCCGGCATCGCTGCCATGGCCCGCACCTGGTCGATGGAGCTGGCCCGCGCGCACATCACCGTCAACGCGATCGTCCCGGTCGCCGCCACCGCCATGACGGAGACCATCCCGGCCTTCGCCCCCTACATCGCGGCCATGAGGAACGGCGAGCCGCTGCCCGACTTCCTCCGCAAGGGCGAGGGCTTCGGCACCCCCGAGGACTGCGCCGCTCTCGTCCCCTTCCTCGCCTCCGAGGCGGCGCGCGGCGTGACCGGCCAGGCCATCGGCATCGGCGGTGACAAGGTGGCCCTCTGGTCGCATCCGCAGGAGATCACCGCGGCGTACGCGGACGGCGGCTGGTCCCCGGACGCCCTCGCCGACGTGTGGGCCACCTCGGTCGGCGCCGCACCGCAGACCGTCGGCATCCCCGCGCCGAAGTTCCCGGAGGCGTGATGGACCTGGACGGACTCGTCGCGATCGACGTCCACACCCACGCCGAAGTCTCCTCCAAGGGGCACGCCTCGCTGGACGACGACCTGCACGACGCCTCCTCCGCCTACTTCAAGGTGGAGGGCAACCGGAAGCCGACCCTGGAGGAGACGGCCGCGTACTACCGCGAACGGAGGATGGCCGCCGTCATCTTCACGGTCGACGCCGAGTCCGCCACCGGCACCGAGCCGGTCCCCAACGAGGAGGTCGCCGAGGCCGCCGCCGCCAACCCGGACGTGCTGATCCCGTTCGCCTCCATCGACCCCTTCCGTGGCAGGGCCGGCGTGAAGCAGGCCCGGCGCCTGGTCGAGGAGTACGGGGTGAAGGGTTTCAAGTTCCACCCCAGCATCCAGGGCTTCTTCCCCGACGACCGCTCGGTGGCCTACGGCCTGTACGAGGTCATCGAGGAGACCGGCACCATCGCTCTGTTCCACACGGGCCAGACCGGCATCGGCGCCGGCGTTCCCGGCGGGGGCGGCATCCGGCTGAAGTACTCCAACCCGCTGCACGTGGACGACGTCGCCGCCGACTTCCCCCACCTGAAGATCATCCTGGCGCACCCGTCGTTCCCCTGGCAGGACGAGGCCCTCGCGGTCGCCACGCACAAACCCGGCGTGCACATCGACCTGTCCGGGTGGTCGCCGAAGTACTTCCCGCCCCAACTCGTGCAGTACGCCAACACCTTGCTCAAGGACAAGGTGCTCTTCGGCTCGGACTTCCCCGTCCTCACCCCCGACCGCTGGCTCGCCGACTTCGCGAAGCTGCCGATCAAGGACGAAGTGCGCCCGAAGATCCTCAAGGAGAACGCCGCCCGGCTGCTCGGACTGACGCACGCGTGAAGGGGCCGTGAGATGCGCAACGAGGGACTGGGGTCGTGGCCCGCACGCCGGGCCCGCAAGACCCCGCACCGCACCGCCCTGATCCACGGCGACCGCAGCGTCACCTACGCCGAGCTGCACGAACGCACCACCCGACTCGCGCACGCCCTGCACGCCCGGGGAATCCGCCGCGGCGACCGGATCGCCTACCTCGGCCCCAACCACCCCGCCTACCTGGAGACGCTGTTCGCCGCGGGCACCCTCGGCGCGGTCTTCGTCCCGCTCAACATCCGCCTGGCCGCACCCGAGATCGCCTACCAGCTCGCCGACTCGGGCGCCAAGGCCCTCCTCCACGCGCCCTCGTCCGCCCCGCTGGTGGCCGGGCTGCCGGACAGCACCGGTGTACGCACGGTCGTGGAAGTGGGCCCCGCCTACGAGGAGTTGCTGGCCGCAGCCGGCGACGAGCCGATCGACCAGCCCGTGCCCCTCGACGACACCTGCATCATCATGTACACCTCGGGGACCACGGGCCGGCCCAAGGGCGCCATGCTCACGCACGGCAACCTGGTCTGGAACGCGTTCAACGTCCTCGTCGACCACGACCTGACCGCCGACGAACGCGCCCTGGTCTGCGCCCCCTTGTTCCACACGGCCGGACTGAACATGCTCACCCTGCCCGTCCTGCTCAAGGGAGGCACCTGCGTCCTGGTCGAGTCCTTCGACCCGGACGCCACCTTCGACCTGATCGAACGCCACCGCATCACCTTCATGTTCGGGGTGCCGACCATGTTCGACCAGATGGCCCGGCATCCGCGCTGGGAGCGAGCCGACCTGTCCAGCCTCCGCATCCTCACCTGCGGCGGCTCCCCGGTCCCGACCCCGCTGATCGCCCGGTACCAGGAGCGCGGGCTGACCTTCCTCCAGGGCTACGGCATGACGGAGGCCGCGCCCGGCACCCTCTTCCTGGACGCGGAGCACGCGGTCGGCAAGGCGGGTTCGGCCGGTGTGCCGCACTTCTTCAGCGACGTACGCGTGGTGCGGCCTGACCTCGCACCGGTCGACGTCGGCGAGACGGGCGAGGTCGTGGTGCGCGGCCCGCACGTCATGTCCGGCTACTGGGGGCTGCCGGAGGAGACCGCGGCCGTCTTCGCCGACGGCTGGTTCCGCAGCGGGGACGCGGCCCGCGTCGACCACGACGGGTACGTCTACATCGTCGACCGCATGAAGGACATGATCATCTCCGGCGGCGAGAACATCTACCCCGCCGAGATCGAGGACCAGCTCCTCGCGCACCCCGACATCGTCGAGTGCGCCGTCATCGGCGTGCCCGACGACAAGTGGGGCGAGGTGCCGCGCGCGGTCGTCGTCCCCCGCGAGGGCGCAACGCTCGACCCGGACGAGGTGATCGCCTCACTCTCCGGCCGGCTGGCCAAGTACAAGATCCCCAAGTCGGTGGTGATCACGGACGCCCTCCCGCGCACCGCCTCCGGAAAGCTCCTGAAATCCCGTGTCCGCTCCCGGTACGGCACCACCTCCTAGACAAGGACCATAGATGAGCATCACCGTCAACGGCCTCGACGAACTCAGGAAGCTCGCCGGCGGCGACCTCGGCACCAGCGAGTGGATCGAGGTCACGCAGGAGCGGATCAACACCTTCGCCGACGCCACCGGCGACCACCAGTGGATCCACGTCGACCCGGAAAAGGCGCAGGACGGCCCGTTCGGCGCACCCATCGCACACGGCTATCTGACCCTCTCCCTCTTCATCCCGCTCTTCACCGAGCTGCTGGAGGTCGAGGGCGTGTCGACGAAGGTCAACTACGGTCTGAACAAGGTGCGTTTCCCCGCACCGGTGAAGGTCGGCTCCCGCATCCGGCTGGTCGCGAAGCTCGCCTCGGTGGAGGACGTACCGGGCGGGGTGCAGATCGCCGTGGACGGCACGATGGAGATCGACGGCGGCGGCAAGCCCGCGGCTGTCCTGCAGAGCCTGTCGCGGTTCTACGTCTGACCGGGAGGACTCCGCCCGGGGCCTGGGGTGCCCTGCCCGAGGCAGTGCGCGGGGCGCACGTCACCGCCCCGGGCGAAGTTGCCCCGGCGACGGAACACCAGGCACACGGGAGTCCTCCTGGCGCCCCGTCGCGACCTGCCCGCCGGCCTTCGCGCAGCGGGCAGGTCCGCGTGGTACCGGCCGCCTTCGCGGCGCCGGCGGCGGGCGCCGCGCTCCTCGCCTGCGACAGAGAGCGTGTCCGTCACCCAGGCGTACCCCTCCGCCGGCAGCCGCCAGTCGGACGCGAGCACCAGCCACTCGCGCGGGACCGGCGGCTGCCGGGACGCCCGGCAGCGGGGGCGCGCCTTGGGTGACCAGAGGGGTCCGTCACAGATCGAGCACCAACCGCCCGCCCCGGCACCGGGACACGCAGATCATCATGGTCTCGCCGGATTCCCGCTCCTCGTCCGTCAGGACCGAGTCCCGGTGCTCCGGTGTGCCCTCCAGGACGTCGGTCTCGCAGGTGCCGCAGGTGCCCTCGGTGCAGGAGTAGAGCACCTCGACGCCCGCGGCACGCACGGTGTCGAGGATGGACACCCGCGGCGGGACGGTGAGCGTACGGCCGCTCCGCTTCAGGACGACCTCGAACGCGCCTTCTTCTCCGACGGGTTGCTCCTTGGGCCGGAACCGCTCGACGCGCAGCGTCCCGGCCGGGCAGCGCCGCTCCACCGCGTCCAGCAGCGGGTCCGGGCCGCAGCAGTAGACGAGCGTGCCGTCGGGCAGGTCGTCCAGTACCGGGCCCAGGTCCAGCAGCCCGGTCTCGTCCTGCGGCGCGACCGTGACCCGGTGCCCGTACCGTTCCAGCTCCGCGGTGAACGCCATGGAGCGGCGCGTCCGGCCGCCGTACAGCAGGCTCCACTCGGCGCCCGCCGCCTCGGCAGCGGCGAGCATCGGCAGGACGGGCGTGATGCCGATGCCGCCCGCGATGAACCGGTAGCGCGGGGAGGGTTGCAGGGGGAAGTGGTTGCGCGGCCCCCGCACCCGTACCTTGTCGCCCTCGCGCACCCGCTCGTGGACATGTGCCGAGCCGCCCCGCCCGTCGGCCTCGCGGAGCACGGCGATCCGCCACAGGTTCCGGTCCGCGGGATCGCCGCACAGCGAGTACTGCCGCTCGAGGCCCGGACCGAGCAGGACGTCGACATGGGCACCCGGCTCCCAGGCCGGCAGCTCCTCGCCCAGCGGATGGCGCAGGGTGAGGGCGAGCACGCCCTCGGCCGCCGGCTCGCGGCGGTCGACGACGAGTTCGGCTTCGTACACGGTCATGAGGTGGTTCCTCCGGGCTGGTGTCCTTCGGGGTGCGCGAGCATCCACTCCCACATCCGCACCGGGTCCTCGGCGGTGTTCTCGGCGCCGCAGTGGCAGGTGCCGTGCAGGACGTCGGTGCCCGGGAGCCAGTCGATGCGGTAGACCTCGCGGTGCACGGCGGCGGACGGCGTGCTCACCGGACCTGCTCCACCGGCTTGTCGCTCTCCTCGACCAGCCGGGCGAGGATACGGCGGGCGGCGAGACCACCCGTGTCGATGTTGATGCTCAGCTCCTGGTAGCCGGCCCGCTCGGTGCCGAGTGTCTTCTGCAGCAGGTTGAGCGCGTCGACGTCCTGCATGACGACCGTGTGGTTGAAGTCGTGCAGGAACGTGGTGACTTCCTCGTCGTCCTTCGCGAAGTCCCGGGAGACGGCCCAGAAGTCGTACACCTTGCCGTCGGTGGACGGGGTGATCGCATAGGTGATCTCGGTGTGGAAGCCGTTCGGGTCGCTGCCGTCCGGCTGGGGCAGCACGCCGACCGGCGCGATCCGGCTGTGCAGCAGGTAGAGACAGGGCGCGTGGTACTCGATGTCCTGCCAGCGGGTGATACGGCCCTCGATGCCGGTGGAGCGGGCGTAGAAGGGCGGGCACGCGGCGTCGTCCATGTGCCGGCTGACCCGCACGATGCCGGCGCCCTCGTCGACCTCGGTGGTGATCGGCGTCTCGGCGACCTCCGGGGTGCCGATGTAGCCGCCGTGCAGATACGTCTCGTGGGACAGGTCGAGGAGGTTGTCCACCAGCAGGCCGTAGTCGGCGTCGATCGGTTCCATGCCGCGCACCGTGACCCAGTCCGGGGAGTCCAGGTGCCGGGCCCGCGGAATGGTCCCCGCGTCGGCGAGCGCCGGGTCGCCGATCCACACCCACACCAGGGAGTCCTGCTCGGCGACCGGGTACGAGGCGACCCGGGCCGTGCGCGGGATCCGCTTCTGCCCCGGCACGTACACGCAGGCGCCCGTCGTGTCGTAGGTGAACCCGTGGTACCCGCACACGATGCGGTCCCCGTCGAGCCGGCTCTCCGAGAGGGGGAAGCGGCGGTGGACACAGCGGTCGGCCAGCGCGACCGCGGTGCCGTCCTCCTCGGTGCGGTAGAGGACGAGCGGCTCACCGAGGATCGTCCGGCCGAGCAACTCGCGCCCGACCTCGTGGCTGTAGGCGGCGACGTACCACTGGTTCCTGGCGAAGGCGGTCATGTGAGGCATGGGGGTCGGCTCCCGTCTCTCGTGGTGGCGCCATCGTCGGGAGAGCCTCCACACGGGCGCAACACGGCTTCCGCCCCACGGAAGAGACGATACGAACGCCCTGCTCACGGTCCACCTTCATGCTGTGACGGCATCGGTGCCCCGGCGCCTGCCGCCCTCCCGCAGCCCGCGCCGGCAGTGAGGCAGCGGGCACACCCGTCCGCTTCCCGCTCCGGGCACCCCGGACCGCAGCCCCGAACATCCTCCGTGCCCCGCAAGGCGCCTGATGTAGCGTCAGCGCACATGAACAGAATCATGTGGGGAACAAACCACCGGTGGAGCGGGGCGGTCGGCGCGTGCCTGGCCCTGCTGCTCTCGGTGGTCACCCTGTCCGTGGCTCATCCGGCGGCGGCCGCCTCCGTCCTGGCCCCGATCGACCCCAGCGGGTTCACGATGCGCGCGGGGGACTTCACGAACCGCGGCGCCGCGATCCAGCAGATCGAGGCATCGGGGAGCGTCTCCGTGCGCACCTCGCCCGACCAGGTGCTCGCCGACGGCGGCCACGCCGGGCGCGCCGCGCTGTGCCACAACACCAACCTCGACGGCTCACTGAAGTACGACGGCTTCTGCTGGGACCAGGCCGACGACACCTCCGCCGACTGGACGCCCCAGGGACTGACGGGTTCGCACGACGCCCAGCCGAGCGGCACGTGGAACGGCCACTACCTCTACATCGCCTCCTGGCACTACACCGACAACGCCTACGCGCGGATCACCATCGCGGAGTCGACCGGCACCTCGGTCACCTACCAGCACGTGCTGCTCGTCGACCCGTACTCCACCGGGAGCGGCTACACGTTCCGCCCGGTGGGCGGGGCCGGCGACCGGTCCGGGACGGACGTGCTCAGCGGCCATGCGGACGGTGTCACCTGGTACGGCAACAAGCTCTTCGTCGCCACCGGGCACCAGATACAGGTCTACGACCTGCGGCACCTGTGGAAGATGAGCGACACCTCCACCGACCAGGTCGGCATCCTGGGCAACGGCAAGTCCTCGGCCCGCTACCACAACTGGGCGCTGCCCATGGTCGGCGTCTACTTCACCGGCAACACCGGCGACCCCTGCGACGCCACGCGGCCGTGCCTGACCTCGCTCAGCCTGGACCGGTCGTCCTCACCGGACGCCCTGGTCACCTCACAGATCGCCACCAAGGGCGGCGGGCCGCTGATCCGCTGGCCGCTGAACGCGAGCACGGCGCTCCCGGACACCGACACCGCGAACGACTACACCGGGACGGTCACGGCGACCGGTGCCTACACCGTGCCGATCTGGAAGGTGCAGGGAGCCGCCACGGACGGCACCTATTACTACTTCAGCGGCGAGTGCCCCGAGACGGCGGGCACCACCGACTCCGACGTGCCGTACTGCATCCACCGGGCCCTGCCGGGCGCCGCGCCGCACGTCCTCACCCATGCCCCGCCGCTGACCCAGAACCTCTCCTACGCCCCGTCGTCCGGGCGCCTGTGGGGGCTCAACGAGCGGGAGAACACGACCACCGGGAAGCGCGTGGTCTTCTCCCTGGTGCCGCCCGCCTGACGACCACCGCATCACCCCGTCGAGCACACCGACACGGATGCGCTGCCGGGCATGGCCGAGCGCTACGACGTGCCGATCACTGACAAGAGACGAGACGTCCCCTCTGCCCGCGCCGACCGAGGGCGAGGGGGGGACGGGCTCTGACAGCGCTGCGCCCGGCCGTCGCAGCCGCCGCCGACGGGTCCGGCGCGCGCCGGACCCGACTTCCGCCGCGCACCTGACCCACCGTCCACCGGAAGCCTCGCACCACGGACACGCGCGCCCGCGTCCGGCGGTTCACCGAGGTGACCCTCAAGACACGGGCGCGGCGGCGCCGGGCTCCTACGTAGTGGAGGGGCCGGCCGGATCCCCGTTGGTGTACGCAGCCTGACCGGGCAGGGAGACAGGCGGAGTTCTGCCGCGTTCTGTGCGCTGGGCGGCCTATGCTGCCGCAGGCAGGCACCAGGGTGGGCGTGCGCGGAGAGAACGCGCGCAGGACGGGGGAGAACACCCCGCACCTGCCCCCGTACCGCGTAGGGAAGGGAGGCAGCGTGGGACGAGGCAGGAGGATCAACCGCTCCGACTGGCCTGAACCCGGGCCGCACCGCCGGCTGTTGGAGTTGCTCGACGCCGTGCACCTCGCCAACGGCGTGAAGAGCATGGCCGATGTCGCGCAAGGCATGGGCCTCTCCGCCCGCTCACGGGTCAATGCGCTGCTGCGGGGAACCAACGGTGCGCTCCCCGCCGACGAGGGGCAGTTGACGCGGCTCGTGCGCGCTCTCGGCGGGGGCGACGACGACGTGCGGGTCGCCCTGAAGCGCTACGGAGACGCGGTCAGGGCGCGGGACCGCAAAGCCCCATCCGCACGCTCGCCCGCCGAACAGAAGGTCGCCGACGCCGTTGCCCTCTACGGGGACCGCGCACTGGAGGTGTACGGACGCCTGGACCTGGAGGTGCTCGCCCCGGCGGGGGAGGCGCCGTCGGAGGTGCGGCTGCCGGAGGTGTTCGTCCCCCCGGCCGTGCGGGCTGACCCCCCACCTGTCCACCTGCCTCGGGAACTGCAACGGCGCGTGCACGAGCGCGTCCGAGAGCTGATCCTGCGCCGCACGCACGAGGACGCGGATGAAGAGGTGCGTGGCGCTGCCGTGGAGGTGGTGGGCAGGCGCTTCCGCGCTGATGAGGACGCCCTCAGCGGCCTCATCGGCGCAGCCACCGATGATCCGCACGAGAGCGTCCGGCAGCATGCCCTGCGCGTGCTGGCCGAGCAGTGGGCCGGGCGACCGGAGATCCGCGACCTTCTGGTCCGGTCCTGCGCCGGCGTTGCGGACGGATGGACCCGCGCGACCATCCTGCGGGGCCTGGCGCAGCACTGGCCCGCTCGGGAGGACATTCACCAGCTGCTCCTGGCCTCCGCCGATCACCCGCACCGCTATACCAGCGCCACTTTGCTCGACGAGTTGCGGGATCACTGGCCCGACCGCGACGACGCCCGCGCGGTCCTGATCCGGCTGGTCACCGAGCACGAGGACCATGTCGTCGGCAGCGCCGCCGTGAAGGTACTGGCGACGCGGTGGATGGACCGCGCCGACGTCGGAGCCCTCATGCTGGGTATCGCCGCGGACCCCTCGCACCGCTACGGGCACGCGGTGCTGCACGTGCTGTGCGAACACTGGGCCCACCGCGAGGACGTCCGCGACACCCTCATGCGGGCAGCCTCGGACCAGCCTGGCAAGGACGCCCGCGCACAGGCCGTGAAGGTGCTGGGCCTCCGCTGGAGCGACCACGACGGCGTGCAGGAACTGTTCCGCCGACGCGCCGTCGCCGATCCGGACCCCGATGTGAGGTTCTCCGCGTTGGTGGGTGGTCAAGGCCGACGAGGATGAGGGGGTGGCGCTGGTCAGCGTCCGCGCTGTCGAGGACCCGGACCCGGAGACACGGCGGAAGATCGGGCACATGCTCGGCCTGGGCTGGCCGGCACATCCACGAACGGCTGCGGTCCTGCGAGACCGCGTTCACGCAGGACCTGACCCTCAGTCGCCGGTCCCCGGACGGTCGATGGGATAGAGGTAGTGGGTCCGGTCGTCGACCGGGTTGTCGGGCTCCAGGTCTCCGACTCCGACCCGGCGCATCCCTGCCCGTTCGAGCGCCCGCCACGAAGCGCGGTTGGCCGCCACCACAGGGACGAGAACACACGGGGCGTCCGGGTGCTCGTCCCAGGTCCGCACGATGACGTCACGGATCATCGCCGTTCCGACGCCCTGGCCGGTTCGGTGGGGATCGCCGACCAGGTAGTCGATGGTCATCGCGCCGTCGGGTACGCGGACGAGGGCCGCCAGCTCGGCCAGGTAATCCGGGTAGTCGAGCAGGCGTGCACGCTGCACGAGACCGACCGGACGGCCGTCGAGGAGTGCGAGCAGATCCTCCGAGGGCTCCTGCCCGCGGGCGGCGGGCCCGAAGTCGCGCGCCACCGCTTCCACCGTGGTCTCGTGATTCCACCAGCGCTTCACATGCGGCTGCTCCAGCCACGTCCGCAGCAGGGGGAAGTCCCGCTCCTGGACCCGACGCCACGTGATCACCATAAGGCCGCTCCCCGAACGCTCAGCCGCTGTCGGCGCGTGCTCCTCCGGAGGCTACGCGGTGCCATACCTGGGCCTGCTGGCGGGAGGCGGTGAGGAACAGTCACCGGGTCGAGCCCCTCCTCGTCGGGTGTCAACGCAACCCGCCCGTGCCGGACTGCAGGCGGCGGACGTATGACCCGAGCCAGGCATCGAACCGCCGACCACCTCCGGGGGAGCTGCACACCCTCACGGCAGCGGACGTGGCCGCGCGGACAGGGGGTACGGCGAGCACCCAGCCGGCGCATGAGAACTCAGCCGAACGGGGATTACAGCCGGGTGAAAGGCAGGGGGTACGGCAGCGTTCCGCATCGCGGGCGGCTGCCCCACTGGTTACGGGGACTGCTCCTCCTCGCGGCCGGATGGGGAGTCCTGCTCTGCGGTCAGCAGGTCGCTGAAGGCTACGGAGCGACCATGGAGTACCGCGACGCACCGGTCTGCCAGGGCGGGGACCGGAGCGGGGACGGGGATGAGGGGGAACCGTGCGTGCGGCGCGAGGCGGGCACGGTGCTCGACCGGTGGACGGGTGAGCGCTGCACGTCCAACGGCACGAGCGGCGGCACGACGGGAGGCACCACCACCGGAGGCATCACGGCCGGAGGCGGTATGAACACCGCCGGTGGCTCCATCGGCGGTGTGACGGCTGGCGGGGTGACCACCGCAGGCGGCGGAGGCGGCGGTACGACCTGTACGACGCACTACGACCTGAAGGTCCAACGGCCAGGGGGTACAACCTGGTTGGCCGTGGGGTCGGAGACGTACGACGACGCCAGGAAGGGTGACCACGCCGAAGTCCGGCTGTGGCAGGGGGACGTCGTGGAGCTGAGGGTTCGCGGCCACATCGACTCCTACGCGCCCTCCTCGCAGCAGGCGGTTCTCCCGTGGCTCGCGCTGGGCTGCCTGATCCTGGCGGGTGGCGCATGGGCATTGGTGAGCGGGCGGCTCTCCGGCCTCTTCGCCTTCCCCAACTTCGGCTTGCTGTTCGTGGCCGTCGGGGTCGGCTGGCTCGGCTCCATGGCACTGTTCGGCGGCCACCCCACGGTCTGGGCGTTCGCCATCGTGTGGACGGGCTTCGCGGTCTTCTGGACCGTGGGTGCCTGGCGGGACGGGTAGCAGCCCGTTCGAGCCTCCAGCGACCGCGCCGCCGCCGGTGAGTCAAGTCGGTGCACGGGGTGCGCGGGGTGCGTGAGCTTGGAA
Organism: Streptomyces sp. NPDC004658; assembly: GCF_040609555.1. Taxonomy (NCBI): domain Bacteria; kingdom Bacillati; phylum Actinomycetota; class Actinomycetes; order Kitasatosporales; family Streptomycetaceae; genus Streptomyces; species Streptomyces sp. NPDC004658. The sequence goes on along the minus strand of NZ_JBEXKG010000093.1, from coordinate 5,576 downwards.
GTCACTCGTCCCTGCTCGTGGCTGACTACGAAGAGAGGCAGGGGCACCCGCCGGGGGAGCGGGCCGCCTACGCGCTGGTTCGGCAGGCTTTCTAGCGCGCAGGACGCGTACTGGCCTGCCGTCGACCGAGCGTGCGCGGGATTCCCCCGACCACGCACGCTCGCCGGCTACCTGATCCTGATGATCACCTTTCCGAACGGGCTGGCCGATTCGTAGTACCGGTACGCTGCCATGGCCTCTTCGAACGGGAACACCCGGTCGATGACTGGCCGGAGCTGATGCGCGGTGATGACGTCGTTCATTGAGGTGAACTGAGCGCGACTGCCGACGGCCAACGCCCGGACCGTAGCGGCGACGCCGAACAGCAGACGAGGGTCGAACGGTGGCCAGTTGCCGGACACGGACCCCACGAAGGCGATATGTCCGTCGACGGCGACTGACCTCAGCGACTGCTCCAGCGTTCCGGCGGTGTCGACGACGCGGTCGACCCCTCGCCCGGCGGTGAGTTCACGGGTGGCGGTGTGCCAGTTCGGGATCTCGCGGTAGTTGATGACGTCGTCTGCTCCCAGATCGCGAAGGCGCTGTTCCTTGTCCGTGCGGCCTGTCGTGGCGATGACTCTCGCGCCCAGGAGTTTGGCGAACTGTACCGTGAACAGCGACACGCCGCCGGAGCCGGTCGCCAGCACGGTCTGTCCGCGCTGGATTCCGCGGCCGTCGCCCGTCAGGGCGTTCCATGCCGTCACGGCGGCGCAGGGAAGAGTTGCCGCCTCGGCGTAGGACAGGTGGTCGGGGATGGGCACGAGGGCGTCCTGGGGGAGGATGGCCAGCTCGGTCAGCATTCCGTCGAGCGAGCCACCCAGTTGCGGCAGGTATGCCGGTTCCAGCGGGCCGTCGAGCCACCGCGGGAACAGCGCGGCGGTGACGCGGTCGCCTGGGCGCACCCGCCGGACATCCGGCCCGACGGCGACGACCTCGCCGGCACCGTCCGAGACCGGTATGACGCCCGGTTTGACGGGCAGCACGTACTGTCCTCGTAGTACCAGAAGTTCGCGGAAGCTGAGCGAGGTGGCGTGGACCGCGACCGCGACCTCCCCCTTCCCGGGGGTGCGTGGGTCGTGCGTGCGCAGCGACAGGCCGTCGATGCCGCTGCCGGTGCCGATGTGGTAACTGCGCACCATGGACGGGAGCATTGCCATCGTCGCGGTCATCCTTCGATGAACTGGTAGTCGCTGACGATACGGCCGTCGAGGCCGAGCATGAGGATCTCCAGCCCGACGCCGGCGACCTCACCACCGTCCCGGGGCGCCATCTCCCAGTTGAACTTGACGACATCGTGGAGCCTGTCGGTGTTGCCGCGCGACCGGAAGACGAAGGTGCCCGGCGCGACGAACTCCTCGTAGGCGCGCGTCACTCGGAACTCCAACGCCTGATGCCCGCGCGCCTCCAACAGGAGACGACCGAAGCCCAGCCCTTCAGCGGTCTGCAGGATCTCCTTGGGAGGCTGCAGCACATGGACCGCATCGGCGGACCACAGCTCGCGAATCGCGGCGCGGCGTCGCTTCGCATCGGATTCGTTCCACACGGCAACGTAGCGGTCGGTGAGGTCGCGGATGTCAATGTCGGCCATGGTTGTTCCCCTCGGTTGCGAATGGTCGGCGTGCGGCAACGACCGTGCTGCCGCCGGCCGTCGCGCGGCAATTCCTCGCAGGGAATCGCGGATCGACAGCCGAGCGGGTTACACAAGAGGAGTGATCAGCGAATCGACCAGAGGCGGGCTCGCCGGAGCGTTGCGTGAGTGGCGGAGCCGGCGGCGCGTCAGCCAGCTGGAACTGGCCATGCGTGCCGGAACCACGCAGCGGCACGTCAGCTTCATCGAGAGCGGACGGTCGACCCCCGGCCGATCAATGATCATCCGGCTGGCCGAATCCCTGGAGGTGCCGATCCGCGAGCGCAATGAACTGCTCCTCGCGGCCGGATTCGCACCGGTCTACCCGCAGACCCGCCTGGACGACCCCCAACTCGAGCCGATTCGCACCGCCCTCGAACGGATCCTGCACGGCCACCTGCCGTACCCGGCGGTGGTCGTCGACCGGCACGGTGACCTCGTCTCGGCCAACGCCGCCTTCCACGCGCTCACCGCCGGTGTGGCCCCGCATCTGCTCATACCGCCGGTGAGCGTTCCCCGGGTGTTGCTGCATCCGCAGGGCCTCGCGCCACGCATCGTCAACCTCGACGAGTGGGCGTGGCACATCATCGACCGCATCCAGGCCGAGATCGTGCGCAACCCGGACGACCAACTCCGACACCTGGCCTCCGAACTCACCGAACTGGCACCATCACGTCCACGCGAGTCACCGCACCACCTCGGCTTCGCCGTACCGCTGCGCCTCCGGGCACATGATCCGGCCGACGGCAGGGAGCTGACGCTCATCACCACGCTCACCCACTTCGGCACCGCCATCGACGTCACCATCGCCGAACTACGACTCGAGGCGTTCCTACCGGCTGACCAAGCGACCAGCGCCATCCTGGCCGAACTCCTCAAGCGGTGACCGATCCGCCCGGCACAGCTCCGCGCAGCTACCAAAGCGCCCACCCGTCATGCCCTCGCGCACTTCTCCGGCAAGAGCAAGCGGAACGCCGCCAAGACCGTGGTGCTCACCGACGTGGATGGCCGGATGCTGTTCTGCAGCCCGACCCTGTCATACGCCGGGCACCCTGCTTACCGCCAGGAAACGGCGCCCATAGCCTCGGCTAGGTGATCGAGTCCAAGGGTTGGTGGTCGTAGCGATTCCGGAGCGGAGGAGTGGCGCGGCCCCCTAGGCTGAGCCCTCGTCCGCACTGTCTGGGGGAGTAATGACCAGTAGGTTCACCGAGTTGGTTGTCGACTGCCACGATCCGGAGCGGCTCGCGGCCTTCTGGTGCGCGGTCCTGGGCTTCAAGGTGATCGACCGGAGCGAGGGCAAGGTCGAGATCGGTTCCTGGGAGCCCTCCGTCGAGGAGGTCCGGGCCCGCCAGATGCCGCCCACCCTGCTCTTCATCCAGGTCCCCGAGGACAAGACCGTGAAGAACCGGCTCCACCTGGACGTCAGCCCGATCGACGGCAGTACCGCCGACGAGGTGGCCAGGCTGGTTGGCCTTGGTGCCACAAAGGTGGACGTGGGCCAGGGCCCTGGCCGGAGCTGGGTGGTCATGGCCGATCCCGAGGGCAACGAGTTCGACGTCGTGCGCTCCCTGGCACCGTCCGATTAGGTGATCACTCGGCCTCATACCCAAGTGATCAGCCCACCGCCCGATGTCACGGACCTCGATCGCGCCGGAGTGCGGCATGTACTGAATCCAGCACCGCCGGCCGAACGCCTCCCGGATCTCCTCCACGGAGCCCGGGTCGCGCACATCGGGTCAGGCACGCGGATCCGTTCGCGCGACCTCCACGAGAGCCATCACCTCCTGGTGGGCCCGGTAGGCTTCGTTCACGTGAAGCAGCAGCGATGATCAGCAGTTTGGGCAACAATTGGCGATCTTGAGTGCCGCAGATGCTCACGAGGAATGACGTCGCCGTGGCGCGGTGCCACCGGGTGCGGCAGAAGCGGTCCGTCTCTTGATCACCGGTCGTCAGACTCCCGGCGTTCGGCTGCTGCCGATGGACTGGAAGGCCAAGCCATGGACGATGACCGTTGGGACGACTGGCCGGAACGGTGGATCGGCACGGATTGCGACGTGCGGGCGACCGTCAGCGCGATCCCGCGGGAGGTCAAGGACGGGTTCAGGTACGACGAGGTCCCCTGGCAGCGGTTCCGGCACTTCTACGGACCGGGCGAGGAGATCCCCGGCCTGCTCGCCGTGCTCGCGTCCCGGGACGCCGAAACTGCCGACAGGGCCTTGCGGCAGCTCTGGACGAGTCTTCACCACCAGGGCGGCACGATCGCGGTGGGAGCAATGGCGGTGCCGTTCCTGCTCCGGATCGCGGCGACCGCGCACCCCGAACTCCGTGCCCGGACCCTTCGCCTGGTCGCCGAGATCGGCCGGTGTCAGCACATGGGGGACGGATCGCGGGAAGGCCTGCTCCAGGTCGCCGAGGAGCCGTTGATGATCGAGGGCAGCACGATGTGCCCGGTGGACTGGACAATCCAGGCCGCCCGTCAGGCCGTCACGGACGACCTGCACCTTCTGCTCCCGCTTCTCTCCGACCCCGACCCCGAGGTCCGCTCCGTGACCGCCTACGTCCTGGCGGCGGCGACCGGCGAGCTTCCACACGTCTCCTCTGCTCTGCAGTCCAGGCTGGCGAAGGAAGACGATGCGGTAGTCCGGGTGAGCCTGATCCTGGCGATCGCCCAACTCGCCCGCGAACACCAGGATGAACACGCTCCCCAGTGGGCCCGGGGCCTGTGGTCGGATCCCGGACGACCGCCCGAGGTCCGCATCGGCGCCGGCCTGGCCTGGCTGTGCCTGGTCACCGACCCTGTCCCCGACGAGCTCCGCGCCCTCCTCACCGACCCCGGCACCCGCCCATACGACGGCCTGCTCCAGCCGGTGCCATGGCTCACCTGGATCGACCCCACCGGCGTCGGGCTGCGCAGCTGCATCGACGAAATGCTCGCGGCTAACGTCCCCGAAACAGCGCTTGACGATCCTTGGGGTGGAGGACCATCGAGCTGAACCGTGCAGCGCTCAGCCGGTTTTGGCGGGCGCTTCGGTCCGCGCCCGAGTCCAGGCAAGCCGGTGGGGACGACTGTGTTGTCGTTCGGTGAGCCTGCGTAGTGGTTGTCCTGGGTGCTAGTCGGTTTTCCACCATCCCTGTCGGGTGTGCCAGTCCCTCACCCAGCGCAGGAAGCCTCCGGAGTGCTCGGAGGGCGTAGCGGCATACGGTGTGGCACAGCCGTCGCGTAGCCACCACACCTGGCCGCGTTGTGCTCCGGTCACCACCAAAGTCCAGTACTCCCCGGGCCGGTCGCTGCCCAGGAGCACCGAGCCGTGGGTGTAGGTCTGGTGCAGCAACGGTGAGTGGAGGCTGTGGTCGTAGTACTCGTACTCCCACTGCCATTCCTCTTGGAGGGGGAAGGGATCTTCGAACTGGCGCGCAGCGGTGGCATCGAAGGGGTGCGGGCTCATCCAGCACTCCGCTTCCCATTCGGTCCAGCCCTGCGGGTTCTCGCCCAGCGCCAGCAGACCGCCCGCGTCCGGCGGGCCGTCGTCGGTGCCGTTCGCGACCTCGGCGACGAAGGTGCGATACGGCTCCGGCAACACCACTCCGTGGTCCTCTTCCCAGGCTTGAAGTGCCGGCCAGCCCAAAGGGCAGCGACGGACATCCACAGGAAAGACTTCGCTCAGGAGGGCTGTCGCACCCGACATCGCATCATCCAACCTTACAGGTATCACCGGCCGCGGACCCCGTGTGTCGGCACGCACAGAACCGCAGGTGAGATGCCCAATTCGCGTCGCCCCGTGACTTCGCCCCCGGCCGCGCCGTCCCCCCGGCCGGGCCGCCGGCCGGCCGGGCCGGGTCCCGGGCCGGTTGGCCCCCCCCCGAGGCCACCCCCCGGCAGGGCCCCCCCACACCACCCCGCCCCACCCGC
>NZ_JBEXKG010000092.1:0-31069 GCF_040609555.1 Streptomyces sp. NPDC004658 | reverse complement strand
CTCGCCCTCGCCGAGGCCGCCGGCCGGTCCGGCGCCGTAGCTCTCGTCGGGCTGCACCCAGCCGCGCGGCCCGGCGCCGGGGTCGCGTCCGGCGATCCAGCCGCCGCCCTCCTGCGCGCCGACCGGTCCGCCGATGACGATGACGACGTTGGGGTCGCGCCAGGTGTGGTCGGCGGCCTTGTCGGAGGTGACGACGCTGACCTGTTCGCGTTCGGTGCCCAGTTCCTCGCAGATGACGAAGGTGCGGTGCACGCCCTCCAGGAGGAGGCCGAGTTCGGCGGGGCCGGCGCCCGGCGAGGTGAGGACGGCGACCTTGGTGTGGGCGCGGCAGACGTTCACGGCGCGGCGCAGGGTGCGCGGGTGGGCGACGACGACCTGGGCGTCGTCCCAGGGCATACCGGCGCGGGCGAAGGCGGCGGCGACGGAGGAGACGGCGGGGACGACCTCGACCTCCAGGCCGAACTCCGGCGCACGCAGGGTGCGGACGACACCGAAGAAGCCGGGGTCGCCGTCGGCGAGCACGACCGCGGTGCCGCGGTGCGCGGCGATGCGGCGGGCGGCCAGGGCGAGGCTGCCGAGGCGGACGCGTTCGGCGGTGGGCGGGACCTCGGGCAGCGCCAGGTGGTGGGCGGCACCGGCCACGAGGGTGGCGGCGCCGAGGGCGGCCCGTCCCGCGTCGGTCAGCGGCGAGCCGTCCCAGCCGATCACCGTGACCCGGTCGGCCATCGTCGTCAGTCTCCAGTGGTTCTGCGCAGGTCTTCAGGGGGGAGAGAGCCCGGGGCGGGCTCCGTGAGAGTACCTGGTGAAGCTCGGGGGCTCAGTTCCAGTCCGAGTACGACGTGAAACCCCCGGCGTCGGCCGGCTGCTCGCCGGCCCCGGCGAGGTCCTCCGGGAGCAGGCTCCAGACGATGACGTCGGTGCGCACCTCGGTCCAGGCACCGTCCTCGGTCCTGGCGCGGGCTATCCAGGCGTTGCGCAGGACGCCCTCGCTGATGCAGCCGATCTTCTGGGCCACCTGCTGGGAGGCGGTGTTGTCGGCGGCGGTGCGCAGTTCCAGCCGTTCGAACTTCTGGTCGTGGAAGAGCCACTGGGCGGTGGCGAGGACGGCTTCGGAGGCGTAGCCCTCGCCGCGCGCCCAGGGGGCGATGACGTAGGCGATCTGGCTGGAGCGGACGCGCCAGTCCGTGTTCCTCAGGTGGACGATGCCGACGAGCCGCTGGGTGAGGAACTCGGTGACGGCGAGGACTATGCCGCGGCCTTCGGTGCGTTCGTCGGGGGCGGCGCGGGTGATCCACCGGTGGGCGTCGGCCTCGGTGTAGGGGTGGGGGACGGTGGTCCAGGCGACGACCTGTTCGTCGTTCATCATGTCGGCCAGGGCGGGCACGTCGTCCTCGTCGAGGGGACGCAGCACCAACCGCTCCGTGCTGATGGAGATGTTGGGGAAGGTGCTCGTCATGCGCCGCTCCGTAACCTTCGGAAATTCCTCGAAAGACCGTCAGGACCGTCAGGTCTGCTGAACTGCCCAGCATGCAGCATGAAACCACTGAACCGCACGACGGGGTCCACACCCGGTGAGGGAGCGGACCCCGTGCGTCGCGAAACGCCGTGTACGTGCCGTCAGCGGCCGGTCACCGGCAGGACGGACCCGTGGTACTTGTCCTTGATGAACGCGCGCACCTCGGGCGAGACGAGCAGCTTCGCGAGCTTCCGCACCCGCGGGTCGTCCTCGTCGCCGCGCTTGACGGCGAGGAGGTTGGCGTAGGGGTTGTCCTTCGCCGACTCCAGGAGGATGGCGTCGCCGGTGGGGCTGAGGCCCGCGTCCTGGGCGTAGTTGTTGTTGATGACCGCGGCGTCCACGTCGTCGAGCGAGCGGGGCAGCTGCGCGGCTTCCAGTTCCCGGATCTTCAGGTGCCGGGGGTTCGACGTGATGTCCGCGGGGGACGCGTCGGTGCCGGCGCCGGCCTTCAGGCCGATGACGCCGCCCGCGGCCAGCAGTTTCAGGGCGCGGCCCTCGTTGGTGATGTCGTTCGGCACGGCGACGGTGGCTCCGTCGGCCAGCTCGGTGACCTTCTTCACCTGGTGCGAGTAGACGCCCATGGGCGGCAGGTAGGGCTTGACCACGGAGACGAGGTCGGTGCCCTTGGACTTGTTGAAGTCGTCCAGGAAGGGCTGGTTCTGGTAGAGGTTCGCGTCCAGCTCGCCCTCCTGGAGGGCGGTGTTCGGCAGGACGTAGTCCGTGAACTCCTTGATCTCCAGCTTCAGGCCGGCCTTGGCGGCGAGGTGGTCCCTGACATAGGTGAGCACCTCGCCGGCCGGGACGGCGGTGGCGCCGACGACGAGGGTGTCGTCCTTGCCACCGGCGCTGCCGGAGTCCGTGCCGGAGCCGCAGGCGGTCAGGCCGAGGGCCAGGGCCGCCACGGCGATGACGGACGAACGCATGGGTCGGGTTCCCCTCACGGCTCAGAAGGACGGGATGACCGAGCCCTGGTACTTGTCCTCGATGAACTTCTTGACCTCGGGCGAGGTGAGGAGCTTGGCGAGCTTCTTCACGCGCGGGTCCTTCTCGTTGCCCTCCTTGACCGCGAGGAAGTTGCCGTACGGGCTGTTCTTCGCGGACTCCAGGACCAGGGCGTCCTTGGCGGGCTTGATGCCGGCGGAGATGGCGTAGTTGCCGTTGATCACGGCCGCGTCCACGTCGTCCAGGGAGCGCGCGGTCTGGGCCGCCTCGACCTCCTTGAACTTGAGGTCCTTGGGGTTCTTGGTGATGTCCTGCGGGGTCGCCTCGTTGCCGACGCCGTCCTTGAGGGTGATGAGCCCGTTGGCGGCGAGCAGCTTCAGGGCGCGTGCCTCGTTCACGGCGTCGTTGGGGACGGCGATCGTCGCACCGCTCTTGAGGGCGTCGGCCTTCTTGACCTTGTGGGAGTACAGGCCGAGCGGCTCCAGGTGCACCGTGACGACGGGCGCGATGTGGGTGCCGCGCTTCTTGTTGAAGTCGTCCAGGTACGGCTGGTTCTGGAAGTAGTTGGCGTCCACCGAACCGTCCTCGGTCGCCGTGTTCGGCGTGATGTAGTCGGTGAACTCCTTGACCTCCAGGTCGAGGCCCGCCTTCTTCGCCAGCTTGTCCTTGACGAAGTTCAGGATCTCGGCGTGCGGGGTCGGGCTCGCGGCGACGACGAGCGGGCCGCTGTAGTCGGAGGAGCCGGAGTCCTTGTCCGAGCCGCAGGCGGTGAGTCCGAAGGTGACGGCTCCGGCGGCGAGGACGGCGGTGGTGAGCTTGGCGGTGTTACGCACGAAAAGTGCCTTTCCTTAAGGGTGGTGCGACCCCGTATGCGGGTGTACGGGGAGTCTGGGGGGTGCTCTGCGGAGGCTCAGGCGACCTTGCTGACGTCGGCCGCGGCCGGCTCCTTGGCCTTCAGCAGGCGGAGCTTGGGCGCCGGGCCCGACCGGCCGCCCCGGCTGTACAGGGCGCGGGCCGCGACATCGCCGGCGAACTGGATGAGGGAGATGACGACGGCGAGGATCGCGACGGTGATCCACATCAGCTCGGTCTCGAAGCGCTGGTAGCCGTAGCGGACGGCGAGGTCGCCGAGGCCGCCGCCGCCGACGGTGCCGGCCATGGCGGAGTAGCCGATGAGGGCGATGACCGTGGTCGTGCCGGAGGCGATCAGCGAGGGCAGTGCCTCGGGGATCAGGACCTTGCGGACGATCGTCCAGGTGTTGCCGCCCATGGACTGCACGGCCTCGACCAGGCCGTGGTCCACTTCGCGGACGGCCGTCTCGACCAGGCGGGCGAAGAACGGGATGCCGCCGATGGCGAGCGGCACGATCGCGGCGGTCGTACCGATGGTCGTGCCGGTGACCCAGCGGGTGAAGCTCATCAGGGCGACCATCAGGATGATGAACGGCATGGACCGGCCGATGTTCACGACCTGGCCGACCACCTTGTTGGCGACGACGTTCTGGAGCAGGCCGCCCCGGTCGGTGACGACGAGGAGCAGACCGAGCGGGAGACCGGCCGCGACGGCGATCAGGGTGGACCAGAGCACCATCGTGAACGTCTCGCTACACGCCTGGGACAGCAGCGGCTGCATCTCGGACCAGGTCACTTGGCACCTTCCTTCACCAGCAGGGCCTCCTGGCCCACCACGTCGACCTCCAGGCCCTGTTCGCGCAGGAATCCGACCGGCACCACGTTGTCCTCGTAGCGGCCGGGCAGTTCGATGCGCATGCGGCCGATCTGGAGGCCGCCGACGGTGTCGATGGCGGCGCCGAGGATCGAGATGTCGATGTTGTAGGTGCGCGAGAGCTGGGAGATGACGGGCTGGGTGGCGGCCTCGCCGTGGAAGGTGACGTCGAGGACGGTGCGGTCGGCGCCGGTGGCCTCGCCGCCGACCGGGAACAGCGCGGCGGCCAGTTCCGAGCCGGGGGTGGCCAGCAGCTCGCTGACCGTGCCGGACTCGACGATCCGGCCCTTCTCCATCAGGGCGGCGGAGTCGCAGATCGACTTCACGACGTCCATCTCGTGGGTGATGAGCAGGACGGTCAGGCCGAGCTGGCGGTTCAGGTCGCGCAGCAGCTGGAGGATGGAGCGGGTGGTCTCCGGGTCGAGGGCGCTGGTGGCCTCGTCGGAGAGGAGCACCTTGGGGTCGCCGGCGAGGGCGCGGGCGATGCCGACGCGCTGCTTCTGGCCGCCGGAGAGCTGGGCGGGGTAGGCCTTGGCCTTGTCGGCGAGGCCGACGAGGTCGAGCAGCTCCAGGGCCTTGCGGGAGCGGGCGCGGCCGGACTGGCCGAGGATCTCCAGCGGCAGTTCGACGTTGTCCTGCACGGTCCGCGAGGACAGCAGGTTGAAGTGCTGGAAGACCATGCCGATCCGGCTGCGCGCCCGGCGCAGTTCCCGGCCGGCGCGCGGGCCGCGTCCGGCCAGGGCGGTGAGGTCCTGCCCGGCGACGGTCACGGTGCCGGAGGTGGGGCGCTCCAGCAGGTTGACGCAGCGGATGAGCGAGGACTTTCCGGCGCCGGACTGGCCGATGACGCCGTAGACCTCGCCTTCGCGGACGTGGAGATCGACGCCGTCGAGGGCGGTGACCTCACGGCCGCGGGAGCGGTAGACCTTGGTCAGGCCCGAGGTGGTGATCACGTGGGTTTCCGTCACTGTCGAGTGCGCGGGCGTGGGTGTGCCCGGGCACGGGTGCATGCGGTTCCGGCATGGAGGAAGGGATGTGCGTCTCGTACGGCCTACGGCGCACGGACATGCCACGGGTCTCGCTTCGGGGCGCGAGGCTCAGCTGATGCGGGGGCCCTCTAGAAGGCGCACATTCGACACATCAGGCGACACATACAACGAGCACCGGGCGTCAGGGTCGCCTCGGTCGCAAGGGTGCGGCAGCTCGTCGTGGTCATGCGAGAAGTAAAGCAGACGAACGGTCCTGACCGGCCGCCGCCGTCCGCATAGTGGACAGCCGCGGACAGCGGTGGTGGGACGCCCGTCCACGCACGGCGATCCCACTCGCCCGTCCTTCACCAGTGCGGACAAGGGCGGCGGGTGCGGCACCACCGGGTGGGCGCCGGGCCCGGGCGGCCGGTCGCTGTGGCCAATGCCACGGCGGCCACGGCGGCCGCGCGGTCCGGGCCACCGCCTGCGGCACCGGGCGTGCGGCCCCCCGGCGTGGGGCGGGGGCGGCGGCGATGCACTGTTTCCGCCGTAATAGGGTCACGGCATGCTCAATGCCCTGACGCTGGTGACCGGGGTCGCCGCGCTCCTGCTCGCCGCCTGGTGCGGCTGGGCCGCGTATCGCGACCAGCCGACGAAGGACTGGCACTTCATCGGCATGGCCGTGGTGTCGCTGCTGGCGCTGGTCCAGCTGGTGATCGGGATCGTGCAGCTGGCGCGGGGCGAGAAGCCGGAGCAGGGCACGACGATCTTCGTGGCGTACCTGCTGGGCGCGTTCGCGTGCGTTCCGGCGGCGGGCTTCATGTCGCTGGCCGAGCGGACCCGCTGGGGTTCGGTGACGGTGGCCGCCGGCGGTGTGGTGCTGGCCGTGCTGGAAGTGCGGCTCTTCGACATCTGGGGAGGCTGAGGTGACCGCGGCGCAGGAGAAGCCGGCCCGGCTGATCAGCGGGCCGGGCATGCTGCTCGTCTGGTTCTACGGCGTGATGGTGGTCGGCGCGGTGTCGCGGTCCGCGTACCAGATCTCCACGGAGTTCGACCGGGCGCCGCTCGCGTACTCCCTGTCCGCCGTGGCCGGCGTGGTGTACGGGTTCATCACGTACACGCTGGTGCGCGGTGGGGAGGCGGCGCGTCGGGCGGCGCTGGTGTGCTGTGCGGCGGAGCTCGCGGGCGTCCTGATCGTCGGCACGTGGACCGTGGTGGACCCGTCGGCGTTCCCGGACGCGACGGTGTGGTCGAAGTACGGGATGGGGTACGTCTTCATTCCCGTGCTCCTGCCCCTTTCCGCCCTGTACTGGCTGCGCAAGGCGCCCGTCCGCGGGGGTGCGTGAGGGGCGTGGGCGGCTGCGGGTGGCGTGGCCCCTCGCGCAGGTCCCCGCGTCCCTCTCGGGCGCTCCGCCTCACGCCGTCTGCGCGTACGCGCCCGCCTGCTTCTCCAGGATGATCATCTCCACGCCGTCGTCGCCCTTGGCCCTGCCGACCGTCTCGTAGCCGGACCGGCGGTACAGGCGGAGGTTGCCCTCGCTGCGGTGGCCGGTGAAGAGGCGGAACCGCGTGGCGCCGCGCTCGTCCGCCAGCGCGGCCTCGGCCGTGCGCAGCAGCCTCGCGCCGATGCCGTGGCCCTGGAGGCGGGGGTGGACGCAGAGCTTGCCGATCGCCGCCGCGCCGTCCTCGGTGACCTTGCCGCGCACCGAGCCGACCACCTCGTCGCCGAGCCGGGCGACGAAGACGCAGTCGGAGACGACTTCCTGACGGACGGATTCCAGGGTCTGCACGAGCGGGTCGATGCGGTAGTTGCCGTACAGCGCCGCCTCGCTCTGGAAGCACAGGTACTGGAGCCGGAAGATCTGCTCCGCGTCCTGTTCGGTCGCCACCGAGATGGTCACGCTCATGCCCATGTGCGCATGCCTCCCGCTCACCTGATCACCTGTTGTCCCCCACTCCTATCCCCGCGGTTCGCACGCCGCAACCTCCGGTGTGAGCAATCGGCGCAGACATCCCAGACATCTGGAACGTTCCGGGCCGAGACTGCCCTGTGAGATACCCAACTCCCCCGCGATCTCCCGGTAGGTGAGGTCCTTCGGCGAGAGCAGCGCCTCGATCAGGCGGGGGCAGCGGCCGGGCAGGCGGCGGACCGCGTCCCGCAGGGCGCGGTACCGGGCGGCGGTCAGGACGTGCTGCTCCGGCCCGGGTCGGAGGTCGTCGGCCGGGTCGCTGCCGTAGGGCCGTTCAAGGCGGGAGGTGCGGCGGGTGCGACGGGCCTCCGCGCGGACGGCCCTGCGCAGCCAGCCGTGCGGGTCCGGCGGCGGCCCGTCGCTCTCCAGCCGCTCCAGGAGCCGCAGCCAGACGGCCTGCTCCAGGTCGCCCGGCTCGCCTCCCCAGGCATATGCCTCGGCGGAGGCCTCGGCCGTGAGCAGGGGACGGAGGGCGGCCACCAGGTCGTGCGTCATATGCGGAACGACGAGCCGCCCCGGCGGCGGGTTGCCGGGGCGGCGCACAGTCAGCCCGAACGGAGTGCGAGCGGTGCGGCGGTTGACGCCGGGGTCCGGACGTTGCGGAGAAGGGCTGTCAGCCCTTCAGGAAGTCGGCGCGGGCGAGCAGTCCGGTGTCGGCGTTGTCGGTGAAGACGCCGTCGATCCCGGTCGCGAAGTACGTCTTGAAGGCGCCGAAGACATCACCGTAGGCGTCGGCCGCGGTGCCCTTGCGGTACTCGGCCGGCAGGAAGGGGTTCTCGTTCCGCATCGTGTAGGGGTGCAGGATCAGGCCGACCTTGTGCGCGTCGGAGACCAGGGTGGTCGGTTCGGCCAGGGTGCCGTCCGCCTTCTTCGGGATGATCAGGTCCAGGGTCGGGCCGATGCCCTGGGCGTAGCCGGCGATCTCGCGCAGTCCCCTGGGCGTGACGAGGTCGGCGACCGTACGCGGGTCGTTCGCCTCGACGAAGTCGTACGGGCGGCTGTCCGCCGAGGAGAGCAGGACGACGAGCGGGTTGTCCACCAGCCGGTTGAGCCGCTGGATGCTGCTGGGCTCGAAGGACTGGAGGATGACCGGGGAGTTCCGGCCGTCCTTGCCGTACTTGCGCAGCAGCTTGGCCACCCGCTCCTCCAGGCCGAGGCCCAGCTTGCGGAAGTAGGTGGGGTGCTTGGTCTCGGGGTAGATCCAGACCTGCCTGCCGCGCTTGCGGGTCTGCTCGTCCTGCCACCGCAGGACCTCTTCGAAGGTGGGGATCTCCCAGCGGCCGTTGTAGAGGGTGTTGTGCGGCCGGTTGGCCGGGATGCGCTCGACGGCGCGCAGGGTCTTCAGTTCGGCGAGCGTGAAGTCCTCGGTGAACCAGCCGGTGGTGGGGACGCCGTCGAGCACCTTGGTGGTTCTGCGGCCGGCGAACTCCGGGTGGGAGGCGACGTCCGTCGTCCCGCCGATCTCCGGCTCGTGACGGCAGACCAGATGACCGTCCTTGGTGGGCACCAGGTCGCCCGCCTCGACGACGTCGGCGCCCAGGTCGAGGGCCAGCTCGTAGGAGCCGAAGGTGTGCTCGGGGCGGTAGCCGCTGGCACCCCGGTGGCCGATGATCGTCGGCACCGGCAGGCTCCCCAGCCCGCGGCCTCCGTGTCCCGCCGTCCGGTCCTCGGCGGCCCGGGCGGTACCGGACAGTCCGAGGACCGCTCCGCCCGCGCCGAGCACCGCGGCGCCCAGCAGCGCCCGTCGTCCCGTTCCCTGCGCCTGCTCGTTCGCCTGGTCGCTGTCCATGAGCGCCCTCCTGCCGCCTGCGTCCATCGGTGCGGCCCGATCGTAGGGGCGTGCACATGACGAGGGGGAGGCGTCGGTCCGAACACCCGGGCGCTGCCGGATGTCCTGCGAACGGCGGAAGGTGACGGGCCGTCGGGGGCGGCGGCCCCGGCCGGCGCGATGTCCGTCACACCGGCGCAAGGCGGTTACGCGCCGTCCTGCGCACGCCACCGCAGGTAAACCCGCGTCAACACTTCGTAAGACCTCGGTGAACCGGACGTCCCCGATGTGCGCGCGGCCCGGCGCCGCGAGTAATGTCCTCACCTGCACAGACTCATATCGCCCCCTTTGACATCGGAGGACCCGTTGTCCCGCTTCGCGCTCATCAAGGCAGTGCTCGGACCGATCATGCGCCTGATGTTCCGCCCACAGGTGGAGGGCGTGGAGAACATCCCCGGCGACGGTCCGGTGATTCTGGCCGGTAATCACCTCACGTTCATCGACTCGATGGTGCTCCCGCTGGTCAGCAAGCGGCAGGTGTTCTTCATCGGCAAGGACGAGTACGTCACCGGCAAGGGCGTGAAGGGCCGTCTGATGGCGTGGTTCTTCACCGGCGTCGGCATGATCCCGGTGGACCGGGACGGGGCGAGCGGCGGCGTGGCCGCGCTGATGACCGGGCGGCGCATCCTGGAGGAGGGCAAGATCTTCGGGATCTACCCGGAGGGCACGCGGTCGCCCGACGGGCGCCTGTACCGGGGCCGCACCGGTATCGCCCGCCTCACCCTGATGACCGGCGCCCCGGTGGTGCCGTTCGCCATGATCGGCACGGACAAGCTCCAGCCGGGCGGCCGGGGCATCCCGCGGCCCGGCCGGGTCACCGTCCGGTTCGGCGAGCCGATGGAGTTCTCCCGGTACGACGGCATGGACCGGGACCGGTACGTGCTGCGGGCGGTGACGGACTCCGTGATGGCCGAGGTGATGCGGCTGTCCGGGCAGGAGTACGTGGACATGTACGCCACGAAGGCGAAGGCCGCCTAGACCCCGTCGTCCGGAGCAGGCCGGCTACGAGGAACGGCGCCGTCGAGCCGGGCCGGGCGGTGCCTGGTGCGTGCAGCCGCGAGGCGGAGGACGGCGCCGGCCGCACTCGCGCGGGGGGACCCCCGGCACCGGGGTGATCAGAGCGGCGGGGCCGAGGACCCGCCCCGCCCGTCCGACCCTGCGCGTCGTCGCCCGAGGGGCAGCCGCGCGGCGTCAGTTGCGTGCTCTCGCCGTGCCGGTCCCGGGCCCGCGTACCGGGCGTACTCGGGTCGGGGGCCGGTGCGGCGAGAGTGCGTGCCGGGCCGGACACCCTGGATCCCGTCGGGCAGGCCCCGGACCCCCCGGTGGGCCGGTGTTGCGCCGACTGCCGTCCGCCTGCCGGTGGAATCTGCCGCCGACACATCGGGCATTCGGCCGTATCAAGCGGCTATATGACCACACAACATGTCTGATTCAGACATGTCCAAACCTTCTCGGCGTACTCTGCTCCGTACCCCGATCGCCGTCGCCGGCGCGGGATTCCTGGCAGCCTGCACCAGCTCCGGTTCCGAGCCCAGTTCCGGCCCCCAACGCTCGAACGGCGGGGAGAAGTTCGTCCCGGCCGGACCCCGGGGGTACGTCAACCCGTCGGATCCGGAAGTGCTGGCCGCCGAGCGGAAACGCGGGTCCGGCCGCGAACGCACCTTCAGCTTCACCGCCGCCGAGGCCAAGCTGGACCTGGGCGGACGGTCGGTCCGCACCTGGGCGTACAACGAGGAGGTGCCGGGCCCGCTGGTGCGGGTCACGGCCGGTGACGTGCTCGACCTGACGCTCACCAACCGGCTGCCCGCCACGACCACGCTGCACTCCCACGGGGTGCGGCTGCGCTGCGACATGGACGGCGTGCCGGACCTGACCCAGCGCGCCATCCACCCCGGGACCGACTTCCGCTACCGCTTCGTCGCGAAGCATCCGGGCACCTACCTGCTCCACTCCCACGTGGGGATGCAGCCCGACCGGGCCCTGTACGCGCCGCTCGTCGTCGACGACCCCAGGGAGCCCCTCTCCTACGACAAGGAGTGGCTCGTCGTCCTGGACGACTGGCTCGACGGCGTGGAGGGCTCCACGCCCGAGGGCGTCCTGAGCCAGCTCAAGCCCGGCGGCTCCATGGACATGGGGGGCATGGCCATGGGCCCGGAACACGACGGCCGGAGCGCTCACCGGCCGGACGACCACCCGTCGGGGTCCAGGAAGTCCGGGGGGAAGTCCACGGGCCCCAACCGGGTGCTGCACGACTCCCACAGCCGCATGCTGCACGGGGAGGGCGGCAGCGTCGCCTACCCGTACTACCTGGTCAACGGGCGCCTGCCGCACGATCCGTCGGTGTTCCGCTGCCGCCCCGGCGACCGGGTACGGCTGCGCATCATCAACGCCGGCTCCGAGACCGCCTTCCGGGTCGCGCTGGGCGACCACACGATGACCGTCACCCACACCGACGGCTACCCCGTGAAGCACAAGAGGACCGACGCCCTCCTCATCGGCATGGCGGAGCGGTACGACGTGCTGATCACCGCCCGGGACGGGGTCTTCCCCCTGGTCGCACTGCCCGAGGGCAAGAAGGGCAGGGCCGTCGCCGTCCTGCGCACCGGCAAGGGGACCAAGGACCTTCCCCCCGCCGACGTCCACCCGGACGAACTCGACGGCAACACCGTCCCCGCGCGCCGTCTCCTGCCCGACGACTCCGTGGCCCTCGCCCACCGGGACCCCGACCGGGAGATGCGCATCAGGATCACCGGCACCATGCAGAAGTTCGACTGGGGTTTCGACCACAAGCCGTACTCCCCGCAGCAGCGCCACCCGGTCCGCGCCGGTGAGCGGGTGCGGCTCACCCTCATCAACGCCACGGACATGTGGCATCCGATGCACCTGCACGGACACACGTTCTCGCTGACGGGGCTGGACTCGGTGGGGGCCCGCAAGGACACCGCGATGGTGCTGCCGCACCGGAAACTGGTGATCGACTTCGACGCCGACAACCCGGGCCTGTGGATGCTGCACTGCCACAACCAGTACCACTCGGAGAGCGGCATGATGACGGTGCTGGGTTACAAGCGCTGAGTTCCGGGGTGGTCCGGTCGCGTTCCGGGCGCGGCGGCGCCGCGGCTCGTCGCGCCGCTCCCCGCGGCCAGGCCCGGCCGGATCACCCGGCGTCTTCGAGCGTCTGGCCCCTCAGCAGGAACCATGCCGCCGCCGACGCCGTCAGGAGCACTGCCGCTCCGGCCCCGGAGGCCAGGTGAAGGCCGTGGACGAAGCTGTCCCGGGCCGCGTCCAGAAGGGCCTCCGCCCGGTGCGGGGACAGGTGCGCCGCCGCCTCCACCGCCGCGCCCAGGGACTCGTGGGCGCCGGCCGGGGTGCCGGGCGGCCCCGCGAAGCCGCGGTAGACGCCGGTCACGATGGATCCCAGCAGGGCGATGCCGAGCGCGGCGCCCAGTTCGTACGCCGTCTCGGACACCGCCGAGGCCGCGCCCGCCTGGTCCTTGGGGACGCTGGAGAGGATGACGTCGGCGGTCACCGTGAAGGAGAAGCCCGCACCGACGCCCACGACCAGCAGGGCGGCACCGAGGACCGGGTAGCCGGTGGACTCGCCGAGCGCCGTCAGCGCGGCCAGGGCGGCACCGACCGCGGCCAGACCGCCGGAGACCACCGCGCGGACCGAGAGGCGGCGGGCGGCCCGGCCCGCGACCAGGCCGGCCGCCACCGCGCTCACCGCCGCGGGCAGTTCGGCCAGGCCCGCCTCGAACGGGCGCCGTCCCTGGACGAGTTGCAGGTACTGGGAGAGGAAGAACACCAGGCCCGACATGCCGAGGACGGTCAGCAGGTCGGCGAGGACCGCTCCGCTGAAGCCGCGGCGCCTGAACAGCCGCATGTCCAGCAGGGGGACCGGCATGGTCAGCTGGCGGTGGACGAAGCCGTACAGGGCCGCCGCGCCCAGCACACCGGTGCCGAGGGTCGTCGGGGTGAGGCCGTGGGTGGCGGCCTCCTTGACCGCGTAGACCAGCGAGATCATGCCGACCAGCGAGAGCAGGACGCTGCTCAGGTCCCAGGGGCCCGGGTGCGGGTTGCGGGACTCGGGCAGGGTGCGGACGCCGACCAGGACCAGGACCGCCATCACCGGCAGGTTGATCAGGAAGACCGAGCCCCACCAGAAGTGTTCGAGGAGGAATCCGCCGGCGATCGGGCCGACGGCCGTGCCGGCGGAGGCGGTGGCGCCCCAGATGCCGACGGCGAGGCTGCGCTCGCGCGGGTCGTGGAAGATGTTGCGGATCAGGGCCAGGGTGGCGGGCATCAGGGTCGCGCCCGCGACGCCCAGCAGCGCCCGGGCCAGGATCATCAGCCCGGGTGTCGTCGCGTAGGCGCACAGCACGGACAGCGCGCCGAACGCCGTGGCCCCGCCCAGCAGGATCCGCTTGCGGCCGATGCGGTCGCCGAGGCTGCCCATGGAGACCAGCAGGCCGGCGATGACGAAGGAGTAGACGTCGCCGATCCACAGCAGCTGGGTGCCGGAGGGGTTCAGGTCTTCGGTGATGTAGGGGGTCGCCAGACCGAGGACGGTGGCGTCGACGGCCACCAGCAGCACGGCCAGGACGAGGACGCAGAGCGCGAGCCAGCGGCCCGGGCGCTTCACCGCCTCGGTCCCGTGCGCCGGCTGCAGGGTGCTGGTCATGGTTCCTCTCTTCGCAGAGCGCCGCCGAGCAGCAGCTCGGCGATCATGGTCGGGAAGTCCCGGGAGGCCACGCGGCCGTCCAGGGTGGCCCAGGCGCAGGAGGCGATCAGTCCGTACAGCGCCTCGGTGAGCCAGACCGGGCTGAGGTCGATACGGAAGACGCCGTCGCGCTGTCCGCGCTGGAACAGGGCGCCGATCCGGGCGTCGAGGCGCTGCCAGCCCTCGTTCTGCCGGTCGCCCTCCCACAGCTGGTTCTCGCCGTAGAGGAACGCGAGCAGTCCGGCGGCCGGCTGGATCTCGCGGACGAGCCTGCGGACGGCCTCGGCGGCGGACCCCTCCTCCGGCCGGGCCCGGTCCAGCGCCGCCTCGCACTCCGCGATGCCGAGCTGCTCCAGCGCCCGTACGAGTGCGTCCCGGCCGGCGAAGTGGCGGTGCAGGGTGGCCCGGCTGATCCCGGCGGCCTTGGCGACCTCGTCCATGGTCGCGGTCGATTTGCGGGTCAGCAGGGCGGCTGCGCTGCGCAGCACGTGGTCACGGTCCAGGGCCATGAGACAAGGATAGCCCACTTGAGACACTGATGTCTCACCATGGGCATGGCTGCCTCATGGGCACCGGTCGGGGCGGGTGCTCGTCAGTGCCAGGGCAGCTGTCCGCGCCGCTCCCAGTAGGCGCGCGGGTCCTCCGCCAGCGCGTCGAGGCGGGTCAGCTGGTCCTCGTCGAGGTCGACGGCCGGGGCGTGCAGGTTGGAGACGAGCTGCGGGACGGTCGCGGCGCCGGAGAGGACGACTCCGGCCCAGGGCCGGCGCAGGATCCAGGCGAGGGCGACCGCGTCACAGCCCATTCCGGTCGCGGCGGCCACGGCCTTCAGCGCGTCCGGGGCGTGCGGCTCGGCCAGCCGGCCGTTCGCCATGCCCTCCTTGACGATCACGGTGAGCCCGGCGTCGTGCGCCTCGGCGAGGGCGGGCCCGGCCGACGTCTCCAGGGCGTTGTACGTCGACTGCACGGTACGGAAGAGGGGCTCGCCGTCGACCGTGACCGCGAGGGCGGCGCGGATGGCGTCGGCCTGTGCGGGACCGCTGGTGGAGAAGCCGACGGTGAGGCCCTGGGCGGCGGCTTCCGCCAGCCGGGCGTGCAGGTCCTTGTCGGTCAGGGCCGGGCTGTCCGGGGTCACCGAGTGGATCTGGTAGAGGTCGAGCCGGTCGCCGAGCAGGGCGTCGGTCTCGGCGCGCTGCCGTTCGTAGGTGGCGAGGCCGTGGTCCTTGACCTCGTGCCGCTCGGCGTCGGTGGACCAGCCGGCCGTGTAGGTGTAGCCCCACTTGCTGCCGACGACCACGTCGTCGATCTCGGGGTGGGCGTTCAGCCAGTCGGCGAGGAACTCCTCGGAACGGCCGTAGGAGCGGGCGGCGTCGACGTAGCGGACGCCCTGGGCGTAGGCGGCGTCGAGGAGTTCGTGGGTCCGGGCGCGCAGTGCTTCGACGCTGCGGTTCTCGCCGAGGTCCGCGTCGCGGCCGAGGTTGATGTAACCGGGCCGGCCCACTGCGGCCAGACCGAGTCCGATGTGGCAGGTGGGGGTCGTCGCTGCGGCCAGTCGCGCGAAGGGCATCGCGGGCTCCGTTCGGTCGGCTCCGGTGGGGCTCGCGACCAACGTAACCCGCGATGCCCTGGTGATCGCGGCAGAGGTGCGGGGCGCTCCCCCTCAGCTCTTCTTCTTCGCCTCCGCCCACTGGTGCTGGCGCGCCACGTCCGCCTTGACCTCCGCCAGCTGGACGGCCACCGCGCTCGGTGCCGTACCGCCACGGCCGTTGCGGGAGGCGAGGGCGCCGGGGACGTCGAGGACGGAGCGGACCTCCGGGGTGAGGTGCGCGGAGATCTTCGCGAACTGCTCGTCGGTGAGGTCGCCCAGCTCCTTGCCCTCGGCCTCGGCGGCCTTGACGCACTCCCCCGCGACCTCGTGCGCCACGCGGAACGGCACGCCCTGCTTGACCAGCCACTCGGCGATGTCGGTGGCGAGGGAGAAGCCGGCCGGGGCCAGTTCCTCCATGCGCTCGCGGTGGACGGTGAGCGTGGCGACCATGCCGGTGAAGGCCGGGAGCAGCACCTCCAGCTGGTCGCAGGAGTCGAAGACCGGCTCCTTGTCCTCCTGGAGGTCGCGGTTGTACGCGAGGGGCAGGGCCTTGAGGGTGGCCAGGAGGCCGGTGAGGTTGCCGATCAGGCGGCCGGACTTGCCCCGGGCCAGCTCGGCGATGTCCGGGTTCTTCTTCTGCGGCATGATCGACGAGCCCGTGGAGAAGGCGTCGTGCAGCGTGACGAAGGAGAACTCCTTCGTGTTCCAGATGATGATCTCCTCGGCGATCCGGGAGAGGTTCACGCCGATCATCGCGGTGATGAAGGCGAACTCCGCGACGAAGTCCCGGGAGGCCGTGCCGTCGATGGAGTTGGCGGCGCTGCCGTGCTCGAAGCCGAGGTCGCGCGCGACCGCCTCCGGGTCCAGGCCGAGGGAGGATCCGGCGAGGGCACCGGAGCCGTACGGCGACACGGCCGTCCGCTCGTCCCACTGGCGCAGTCGCTCGGCGTCCCGCGACAGGGACTGGACGTGGGCCAGGACGTGGTGGGCGAAGAGCACCGGCTGGGCGTGCTGGAGGTGGGTGCGGCCGGGCATCGCCACGTCGGGGTGGGCCTCGGCGAGGCCGATCAGGGCGTCCTGGAGGTCGGCGATCAGGCCGCCGATGATCCGGGCGTGGTCGCGCAGGTACATCCGGAAGAGGGTGGCGACCTGGTCGTTGCGGGACCGGCCGGCGCGCAGCTTGCCGCCGAGGTCGGGGCCGAGGCGCTCCAGCAGGCCGCGCTCCAGGGCGGTGTGCACGTCCTCGTCGGCGATCGTGCCCGTGAAGGTGCCGGCGGCCACGTCGGCCTCCAGCTGGTCGAGTCCGGCGAGCATGCGCTGGAGCTCGTCCTGGGTGAGGAGCCCCGCCGTGTGGAGCACGCGCGCGTGGGCACGCGAGCCGGCGATGTCGTAGGGGGCGAGCCGCCAGTCGAAGTGGACGGACGCGGACAGCTTCGCCAGGGCCTCGGCGGGGCCGTCGGCGAAACGGCCGCCCCAGAGCCGTACGTCACCGCTGTTGCTGCTCACTTGCGTTGCTCCTCGAAGCTCTAGGTGTGCCACCGCCTCCCCACCTTTCCAGGCGAGGAGGCGGCTGTCAGGCTGATGCGTGTGAGGTGGACCCGTGCGTGTGACCGCTCGCGGTCAGACCAGGTCCCGCTTGGCCGCGATCTTCGACGACAGGCTGTAGATGTCGATGAAGCCCTTGGCCGCCGACTGGTCGAACGTGTCGCCCGTGTCGTAGGTGGCCAGGTTGAAGTCGTACAGGGACTCCGTCGAGCGCCGGCCGGTGACGACGGCCCGGCCGCCGTGCAGGGTCATCCGGATGTCGCCGGTGACGTGCTGGTTGGCCTCGTTGATGAAGCCGTCCAGGGCGCGCTTGAGCGGGGAGAACCACTGGCCGTCGTAGACCAGTTCGCCCCAGCGCTGCTCGACCTGCCGCTTGTAGCGGGCCAGTTCGCGCTCGACGGTGACGTTCTCCAGCTCCTGGTGGGCGGTGATCAGGGCGATCGCGCCCGGAGCCTCGTACACCTCGCGGGACTTGATGCCGACGAGGCGGTCCTCGACCATGTCGATCCGGCCGATGCCCTGGGCACCGGCGCGCTCGTTGAGCTGCTGGATGGCCTGCAGGACGGTGACGGGCTTGCCGTCGATGGCGACCGGGACGCCCTCCTTGAAGGAGATGATCACCTCGTCGGCCTCGCGCGGGGTGGCCGGGTTGGAGGTGTACTCGTAGATGTCCTCGATCGGGGCGTTCCAGATGTCCTCCAGGAAGCCCGTCTCGACGGCGCGCCCGAAGACGTTCTGGTCGATGGAGTACGGGGACTTCTTGGTGGTGGCGATCGGGAGCTGCTTCGCCTCGCAGAAGGCGATCGCCTTGTCCCGGGTCATGGCGTAGTCGCGGACCGGGGCGATGCACTTGAGGTCGGGGGCGAGGGCGACGATGCCGGCCTCGAAGCGGACCTGGTCGTTGCCCTTGCCGGTGCAGCCGTGGGCGACGGTGGTGGCGCCGTGCTTCTCGGCGGCGGCGACGAGGTGCTTGACGATCGTCGGCCGGGACAGCGCGGAGACCAGCGGGTAGCGGTCCATGTAGAGGGCGTTGGCCTTGATCGCCGGGAGGCAGTACTCCTCGGCGAACTCGTCCTTGGCGTCCGCGACCTCGGCCTCGACGGCGCCGCACGCGAGGGCGCGCTTGCGGATGACGTCCAGGTCCTCGCCGCCCTGGCCGACGTCGACCGCAACGGCGATGACCTCGGCGCCCGTCTCCTCGGCGATCCAGCCGATGGCGACGGAGGTGTCCAGACCGCCTGAGTAGGCGAGTACGACGCGCTCGGTCACGGGTTTCTCCTCACAGTGCATTCGCTGACATGCATGAGTATGCAGAACTCTGCATGATTCGTCAATCTCCCCGCCGGTTGAACACGCGCAACCGCTTTCTCGTACCTCTCGCCGAACGCAGGCGCCGCGTTCGTCCGACGACGACACTCCCCGACCCGAATGAGGCATTCGCATGTCCAGGGCTCTTCCGAAGTACAACAAGCGTCGCGTTGCGGTCATCGGCGGCGCCGCCGCCGTGGTGCTGTCCGGCGCGGTGATCGCCGGTTCCGCCCTCGCCGGCACCCCCGCCAAGAACGACGGAGCGACCGACGCCCGCACCCTGGCGAGCCCCGGGACGATCACCTGCCCGGACGTCGCCTCGAAGCTGCCCGCGGTCCCCGCGTCCGCGAAGGCCGAGGTCGACCGCAATCTGGCCCTCCTCCAGACCCAGATCAAGGAGGCCGACACCCGGCTGGCCGACACCGTCGGCCAGGGCGGCCCCAACTTCGTCGACAACGCGATCCTGGGCCCCCTGAAGGACAAGCGCGCCTCGACCATCGACCGCATCGCCATCGCCATCGGCCGCACCTCCGCCAAGCCGACGGGACTCGGCTCACTGGCCGCCTGCACTCTCACCAAGTGAGGTGACAGGCAGCCGTGGCCGCCCCGTGGGAAGCGCCGGCCGGGGCGGCCACGGCGTACCCGCCCGGCCCGAGCCGGCGATCCGGAGACCCGGCCGTGGGGCAATCCGGCAATTACTTAGACAGCCGAAGGAGTTGCGCCGATACTCGACAGACATGGGAAAGACCTATGAGCGCATAGACGGCAGGCTGCGCACGTTCATCGAGGAGCAGCCCCTCTTCTTCACCGCGACCGCCCCGCTCTCCGGCGACGGCACGGTCAACCTCTCCCCCAAGGGCCTCAAGGGCTCCTTCGCCGTGCTCGACGACCTCACCGTGGCCTACCTGGACTTCGCCGGGTCCACCGCCGAGACCATCGCGCACCTCAGGGAGAACGGGCGGATCACACTGATGTGGTGCGCCTTCCAGGGCCCGCCGAACATCGTGCGCGTGCACGGCCGGGGCGAGCCCGTCTTCCGGGACGACCCCCGCTTCCCCGAACTGCTCACCCACTTCCCGGACATCGATCCGAGCCTCCACGGCCTGCGCGCGGTCATCGTCGTACGCGCCGAACTGGTCCGGGACAGCTGCGGGTACGCCGTCCCCCACATGGCGTACGAGGAGGACCGCGACCTGCACGGCAGGCGCTTCGCCCGCGAGGACGACGTCTCGCTGAGCGCGTACTTCGAGAAGAAGGAGCACATCGCCACCAGCCTGGACGGCCTACCCGGGCTGCCGTTGCCGCTGCCGCCCTCTACCGTCTGAGTCATGCGCCCCGGTGTGGTCCTCGCCCTCGTCTCCGCCTCCGCCCTCGCCCTGCTCGGCGCCGCGCCCGGCCGCGGCCCGGTGCCGTTGCCCGCGGGGATGGCGGACACGGGCGGGGGCAGCCAGCTGATCGTCGCCCAGGCCCCGGACACCGGGGCCACGGCGGGCACGGTCAGCTGGTGGGACCTGCGGGACGGCGAGTGGGTCCGGGCCGGCTGGGCACCGGCCCGGTTCGGGGCGGGCGGGCTGGTGGACGGCAGCGCCCGCGTGCAGGGCACGAACACGACACCGACCGGGCTGTACGGCCTCCCCTTCGGCTTCGGGATCAAGGCCGCGCCGGCCGGCACCCAGGTCGCGTACCGACCGGTGCGGGAGAGTTCCTGGTGGTGCCAGGACAACGACTCCCGCTCCTACAACCGCTGGGTCGACCCGCTGCCCGCCGACTGCCGCGCCGCAGAGTCCGAGCACCTGATCGACTACGGCACCCAGTACGCGTACGGCCTCGTCATCGCCTTCAACTACGACCGGCCCGTACGCGGACGCGGAGCCGGGATCTTCCTGCACGTCAACGGCCGCGCGGCGACGGCCGGCTGCGTGTCGGTGCCTGAGGACGCCATGCGCCGCATCCTCGCCTGGACCGACCCGTCGGCCGAGCCGCACATCGCGATCGGCACCGAGAAGGGGGCGACGGCGGTGAGCCGTTACTGAAGAGCGTGGTGACGGGGCCCGTCAGGGCACGGCGGGCAAGCACACCGTGAACGTCGTCGCGCCCGGCCGGCTCTCCAGCTCCACGCTTCCCCCGTGTGCCTCCGCCACCGCCGCCACGATCGACAGGCCGAGGCCCGCTCCCCCGCCGGGGGCATCGGCTCTGCGGCGGTGTTCCGCCCGCGTGAAGCGTTCGAAGACGCTGGGCCGGACGTCCTCCGGGACGCCGGGGCCGTCGTCGTGGACGGAGAGGGTGGCCCGTGCGGCGTCCGCCTCCAGGGTGATCGTCACCTCGGTGCCGGCCGGTGTGTGCAGCCGCGCGTTGGCCAGGAGGTTGGCCAGCGCCTGGTGGAGGCGGTGGGTGTCGCCCGGCACCGTGACCGGTTCCTCCGGCAGGTCCAGGGTCCAGCGGTGGGCGGGGCCCGCGGCGCGGGCGTCCGTCACCGCGTCCAGGACCAGGCGGGTCAGGTCCACCGGGTGGCGTTCCAGCGGGCGGCCCGCGTCCAGGCGCGCGAGCAGGAGCAGGTCGTCGACCATCTCGCCCATGCGCGCGGACTCGGCCGTGATGCGGCGCAGGGCCCGGGTCACCTCCGGAGGTACCGGGCCGGGATGCAGGAGGGCCAGTTCGGCGTGGCCGCGGACCGAGGCGACCGGGGTGCGCAGCTCGTGACTGGCGTCGGCGGCGAAGCGGCGCAGCCGCTCCTCCACGGCGTGCCGCTTGGTGAGCGCGTCCTCCACGTGGCCCAGCATGCGGTTGAAGGCCGTGGCCACCTGGCCGACCTCGCCGTGCGGGTCGGTGTCCGGGGCCCGTGGCGGCAGCGCGACCTCGCCGCTGGCCAGCGGGAGTTCGCTGACCCGGGTGGCGGTGGCGGCGACCCGGCTGAGCGGCCGCAGGGACCAGCGGACCCAGCAGGCTCCGGCCACGCCGGTGACGACCAGGGCCAGGCCGAAGACGGCGCCGGCCACCAGCTCCAGCCGGTGGACCGCTGCCTGGACCGGCTCCAGCGGGAGGCCGACGATCAGCACGTCCCCGTCCCGGCCCGGTGAGGCGGCGACCCGGTAGTCGTGCAGGGCGGACAGGGCGACGGTGTGGGGTCTGCCGTCGGCCGGCACGCCGGCCAGCCGGGCGGCGTCCCGCGCGGTCAGGTCCACGTCCAGGTCGGCCGCGGGGTCGCCGGAGCGGATCAGCCCCTTGTGGGTGACCGTGCCGTGCAGCAGGCGGGCGCCGAAGGTGCCGGTGGCCATGCGGCGGGTGTCGCCCTGTTCGTCGCCGTCGTGGTCGTCGTGGCCGCCGGGCAGCCGGCCGCCGTGCTCCAGGCTCTCCGGGAAGCGGGTGCCGACCTGGGCGATCTGCTCGTCCAGACGCCGGGTGAGGAAGCCGTTCAGCTCCACGACGGCGGCCAGGCCGACGGCCGCGCAGCTCACCGCCAGCAGCGTCACCAGCCCGACGGTGAGCCGGGCCCGGAGGGTGCGGGGACGCACAGCAGGGCGACGCACGGCACGGGGACGCGGCGGGGTCACCTGGTCACCGGCTTCAGGACGTAGCCGGCGCCGCGCACGGTGTGGATCATGGGCTCGCGGCCCGCGTCGACCTTCTTGCGCAGGTAGGAGATGTACAGCTCGACGACATGGGCCCGGCCGCCGAAGTCGTAGGACCAGACCCGGTCGAGGATCTGCGCCTTGCTGAGCACGCGGCGCGGGTTGCGCATCAGGAAGCGGAGCAGCTCGAACTCGGTCGGCGAGAGGTCGATCAGCTCGCCGGCCCGGGTCACCTCGCGGGCGTCCTCGTCCATCACCAGGTCCCCGACGACCAGCCGCGGGCCCTCGTCCTGCGTGCGGGCCATGCCGGCGCGGCGCAGCAGGCCGCGCAGCCGGGCGACGACCTCCTCCAGGCTGAAGGGCTTGGTGACGTAGTCGTCGCCGCCCGCGGTGATCCCGGCGATGCGGTCCTCGACCGCGTCCCGTGCCGTCAGGAACAGGACGCACACGTCGGGCTTCACCTCGTGCAGCCGGCGCAGCACCGAGAAGCCGTCGGTGTCCGGGAGCATCACGTCCAGGACGACGGCGTCGGGCAGCAGCTCGCGGGCGGCGGCGAGGGCGGAGGCGCCGTCGCCGGCCGCGCGCACCTCCCAGCGCTCGTAGCGCAGGGCTCCGGTGAGCACCTCCGCGAGGTCGGGGTCGTCGTCGACGACGAGGACGCGCAGCGGGGTGCCGTCGGGGCGGGTCAGTGCGGGGCGGCCGGAGCGGGTGGTGTTCATCGCGCCTTCCAGCATCCCCGGTCCGCGGCGCGCCGGGCGCCCCGGGCACCTCTGAGTTCGCTGTGAGTCCGCCCCGGCGGGGCCTTGCTCAGAGCTGTTTCAGAGGTTCGCCCCGCACAGTGGCCTGGCCGACGGACGAAAGGACGGCGACCTCGCATGACCACCGTGGATGCGCGGCGGGCGGCCCCCGCCCCGCCGCTGCCCGTGACCGCACGGCGCTCCCCCGCCGGGCCCGTGCTGGCCCTGCTGTGGGCGGGGGCGGCGGCCGTACTCGCGCTCTGGTGGGCGGACACCGGGTCCGTGGTCGGGGCGGCGGGGTGGCTGACCGGGGCCGGGCGGATCGCCGGACTGCTGTGCGGGTACGCCTGCGCGGTGCTGGTCGGCCTGATGGCGCGGATGCCGCTGCTGGAGCGGCGGATCGGCTCGGACCGGGTGGCGCGCTGGCACGCGCTGGCCGGCCGGTACACCGTCTGCCTGCTGCTCGCGCACGTCGTGCTGATCCTGGCGGGGTACGCCGCCCAGGACCGGGCCTCCCTCTGGCACGAGGCGGTGACCGTCGTCCTCGACTACCCGGAGATGCTGAAGGCCACCGCCGGCACGGTGATCCTCCTCGCGGTCGGCGTCACCTCGGCGCGGGCCGTGCGCCGCCGGACGAGCCACGAGTTCTGGTACTACGTCCACCTGCTGACGTACGCGGCCGTCTTCCTCGCGTTCGGGCACCAACTGGCCCTCGGGAACGAGTTCAACGGCGAGCCGGCCGCGACCGCCGCCTGGTACTCGCTGTACCTGAGCGTGGCGGCCCTGGTGCTCTGGTTCCGGATCCTCGCCCCGGTACGGCTCAACCTGCGCCACCGCCTGCGGGTGGACTCGGTGCACCAGGAGGCGCCGGGGGTGTACTCCGTCGTCGTCCGGGGCCGGAACCTGGACGAGCTGGGAGCGCGGCCGGGCGAGTTCTTCCGCTGGCGGTTCCTCACCGAGGGCATGCGGCGCACGTCGACGCCCTACTCCCTGTCGGCGCCGCCGCGCCCGGACCTGCTGCGCATCACGGTCAAGGCGCTCGGCGACCACAGTGCGGCCGTGTCCCTGCTGCGCCCCGGCACCCGGGTGTGGGCGGAGGGCCCGTACGGCGCCCTGACCGCCGACCGGGCCGCCGGGCGGCACACCCTGCTGATCGCGGCCGGCGTCGGCGTCACGCCGCTGCGGGCGCTGTTCGAGACGCTGCCCGGCGAGGTCACGCTGCTGTACCGGGCGCGCTCGGCCGAGGACCTGGCGCTGGGCGGCGAGCTGGAGGCGATCGCCCGCTGGCGCGGCGGGCGGGTGCTGTACGCGCTCAACGGGCCGGGCGGGGAGCGACCGGCCCTGACGCCGGAGTCGCTGCGCGCCACCTTCCCGGGCCTCGCCCGCGACCACGACGTCTTCCTGTGCGGGCCGCACGGGTTCGCCCAGGACGTGTACCGGGCGCTGCGGGCGGCCGGGGTGGCGGACCGCTGTATCCACCACGAGTCCTTCGAGCTGTGAGCCGGACAGAGACCCGCGGAGAGACCGAGAAGGGCCCTGCATGCACGCGTTGAACAAGAACCGTCCTCTTCGCCGGATCGTGCTGGCGAGTGCCGCGACCATCTCCGGGATGGTGCTGCTGCTGGCGCTGAAGCCTCACACGGCACCCATGCCGGCGACGGCGAGCAGCAAGTCCCCGGCCGCGTCGAGCAGTTCGGCGCCCGGCTCCGCCTCCGGGACCAGGACGGCCACCGGGGAGACCGCGCAGACCCGCTGGGGGCCGGTCCAGGTACGCGTCACCGTGCAGGACGGCAGACTCACCGACGTCACGGCCGTCGCCTACCCGCAGGACAACCCGCGCGACCAGGAGATCAACAGCTACGCCCTGCCCCAGCTGAGGCGCGAGGCGCTGGCGGCGCAGAGCGCGGAGATCGACACGGTGTCGGGAGCGACGTACACCAGTGACGGTTACCGGCAGTCACTCCAGTCGGCGCTGGACTCGGCGGGGCTCTGAACACTCCCGCCGTGCGGCACGTATCTGTGGGCCAAGGGTCAAGTCCCCACGGAGGAACCGTGACCACCACGCTCGCAGGCGGACGTGCCGCCCGCCGACAGACGATGCGCCGCATCCGCCCGCGCCGCTCCCCGGCCGTCCCGCTGCTGCTCGCCGTCTGGGCGGGCGCGGTGGCCGTGCTGTGGCTCTGGTGGCACAACACCCCCGCCATCGCCGACGACACCGGCCGGATCCTCGGCGCGGGCCGGATCACCGGCCTGCTGGCCGGCTATCTGATGGCGCTGGTCGTGCTCCAGATGGCACGCGTCCCGGCGCTGGAACGGCGGGTCGGCTCCGACCGGGTGGCCCGGTGGCACGCGATGAGCGGCCGGTACACGCTGTGCCTGATCGTCGCCCACGTCTTCCTCACCATGTGGGGATACGCGCGCCAGGCCGGCAAGTCCCTCGGCGACATCGTCCAGCAGACCGTCGACTCCATCAACCAGTTGCCGGACATGGGCAAGGCCGCCCTCGGAACGGGCCTCTTCGTGGTCATCGGGCTGACCTCGGCCGGCCCGGTCCGCCGCCGGCTGCCGTACGACGCCTGGTACCACGTCCACCTGCTGACCTACGCGGCGGTGTTCCTGACGTTCTGGCACCAGATCACCACCGGCAACGACTTCGCGGTGGAACCCACCGCCAAGACCTTCTGGTACGGCCTGTACGGCGCGGTCACCGCGCTGGTGGTCTGGTACCGGATCCTCACCCCGATCCGGCTGAACCTCCGGCACCGCATGTACGTGGAAGCGGTCATCGAGGAGACGCCGGGCATCGTGTCGGTGCTGATCGGCGGGCGCAAGCTGCACCGGATGGGCGCGGAGGCGGGCCAGTTCTTCCGCTGGCGGTTCCTCGCGCCCGGGATGCGGTTCAGCTCGCACCCGTACTCCCTCTCGGCCGCCCCGCGCCCCGGCATGCTGCGGATCACGGTGAAGGCGATCGGCGACCACAGTGCCCGGCTGCGCGAGCTGGCGCCCGGGACGAAGGTGTGGGCGGAGGGACCGTACGGCGCGCTCACCGCGCAGCGCCGCAGCCGGGGCAAGGTGCTGCTGGTCGCGGGCGGGGTGGGCATCACGCCGATGCGGGCGCTGTTCGAGACGCTGCCCGGCGCCGCCGGTGACATCACGCTGCTGTACCGGGCGAACACCACCCAGGACCTGGCGCTGTGGGACGAGCTGGCGGCCATCGCCGAGGAGCGCGGGGCCCGGCTGATGTACGCGGTGAACAGCCCGGAGGGCGAGCGGCCGGACATCTCCGCGGAGAACCTCCAGCGGAAGATCCCGGACATCGACCGGCACGACGTGTTCATGTGCGGTCCGCCCGGGTTCGCGCAGTCGGTGTACGAGGCACTGCGCGAGGCGGGGGTGCCCGCCCGCCGGATCCACCACGAGTCGTTCGAGATGTGAGCGGAGCTGCGAAGCGATGAGGAAGAGCCACCCCGTGCGGCGGGTCGTGCTGGCCACCGCCGCGACCGTGTCCGGTGTCGTGCTGCTGCTGTCGCTGAAGCCGGCGTCGGATCCGGCGGCCGCGTCGGCGGCGGCCCCGGCCCCGCAGGCGACGGCGGCCGGCCAGGAGTCGCCGCAGGGCGCCCCCGGGGCCGGCTCCGGCACGGTGACCGGTGACGCGGCGCAGACGCAGTACGGGGCCGTGCAGGTACGGCTGACCGTCAGCAACGGCAGGATCACCAAGGCGGAGGCGGTCCAGGCGCCCAAGGGCGGCCTCAGCGACCAGAAGACCCAGCTCGCCGTGCCGAAGCTCAACCAGGAAGCCGTGGCGGCCCAGAACGCCGACATCGACGCCGTCTCCGGGGCGACGTACACCAGCGAGGGCTACAAGAAGTCGCTGCAGTCCGCGCTGGACAAGGTGGAACCGGCGTCGCCGGGTTCCTCGGGTTCCTCCGGCACGGCGCAGGCGCGGACCGTCACCGGGAAGGCCGCACAGACCCCGTACGGGCCGGTCCAGGTGCGGATCACGGTCACCGACGGCAAGGTCACCAAGGCGGAGGCGGTCCAGGCGCCCAAGGGCGGCCTCAGCGACCAGAAGACCCGGCTCGCCGTGCCGAAGCTCAACCAGGAAGCGGTGGCGGCGGGGACGGCGGACATCGACGCCGTCTCGGGGGCCACCTACACCAGCACCGGCTACAGGCAATCCCTCCAGTCGGCCCTGGACCAGGCCGGTGGCTGACACGGTGGCCGAGCCGGCGAAGGCACCCGCCGCGGTGCGTCACGCGGAGGAGGTCATGGGGACGGTCTTCTCCTTCGACGTCCGCGGCGGGGATCCGGACGCGGTGCGGGCGGCGCTCGCCGAGGCCGTCGCCGGGCTGCACCGGGCGGACGCCGTCTTCAGCACGTACCGCGAGGACAGCGAGGTGTCGCGGCTGGCCCGGGGTGAGCTGGACCTCGCGCGGTGTGCTCCCGAGGTGGCCGAGGTGCTGGACCTGGCGGCCGAGGCGGAGCGGGTGAGCGACGGCTGGTTCAGCACGCGCTACCGGGGCTCGCTGGACCCCACCGGCATCGTCAAGGGCTGGGCGGCCGAGCGTGCGGCACGGGTGCTGGCGGCGGTGGCCGGGGTGTGCGGGGTGAGCGTCAACGGGGGCGGGGACGTGCAGCTGCTGGGCGCGCCGGAACCGCACCGCTCCTGGCGCGTGGGGGTGGCCGATCCGCTCCGGCCCGGCGGGCTGGCGGCGGTGGTCTCGGCGGCGGGCACCGAGGAGCTGGCCGTGGCCACCTCGGGTACGGCGGAGCGGGGGGCGCACATCGTGGATCCGCGCACCGGTCGGTCCGCGGTGACGGACCTGGTGGCGGTCACGGTGGTGGGGCCGCGTCTGACGTTCGCCGACTGCTGGGCCACGGCCGCGTTCGCGATGGGGTCGCGGGCGGGGCTGGCGTGGCTGGAGTCGCTGCCGGACGTGGAGGCGCTGCTGATCACCGCGGGCGACGAGGTGCGGTGCACCGGGGGCCTGGCGGCACGGCTGGGCTGAGACCGGCTCCGGCACCCCCGGATCCCGTTCACCGTCCGGAATTTCCTCCCCCCGCGACGCCATCCGATTCCCGTCCTGGGACGTATCCCCTGTGAGGCACGTTCCAGGAGGTAACGACATGGCCATCTTCAGCAGCCTGCTGCCCGCGATGCGGGACCGCGACAACGACACGTCCCGCCACGACAGCTCGGGGCACGGGCACCGTCACGGCGACCGCGGCACCGGCCACGGTCACGGCCACGGCCACGGCCACGGCCACCGCAATGACCACGGCGACCGCCACGACCACGGCACGTACTGATCGCGTACTGGTCGCGTACGCAGCTGAGCGGACCGCAGGCGTGAGGGCCCGGTCCGCTCGGCCGGTGCCCGAGGAACGCGACGAGGAACCCGTGCCATGGCGCATGTCCTGCGGCGTCTGCTCTCGACGGGCGAAACCTCCGATGCCGTGGTCCCGGCCGCGCCCCCGGTGCCCCCGCGCGAGGTGTTCCGGCGGTTCTGGCCGTACACCCGCGGTGGCCGGCGCTGGCTCGTGCCCGTCGTCCTGTTCAGCCTGACCGGTCCCGCCGTCGACGCCGCCGAACTGTGGCTCTTCAAGATCCTGGTGGACGACGTGCTGGTCCCCCGCGACCTGCACCCCTTCCTGTGGATCGCGCCGGCCTACCTGGGCCTGGTCCTCTGCTCCGGCGTCCTGGGCTTCGCCGACGACGTGACGTCCACCTGGGTCGGCGAGCGTTTCCTGCTGGCCCTGCGCTCGGACGTGTTCCGGCACGTCCAGGGGCTGTCCCTCGGCTTCTTCGAGCGCCGCAGACTCGGGGACGTGCTGTCCCGGGTCACCGGCGACGTCGACGCGGTGGAGACGTTCCTGCTCTCGGGCGTGGCGGACGCCCTCTACTACGCCGTACGCCTCGCCGTCTTCCTCGGGCTGCTGTTCTACCTGCGCTGGGACCTGACCGCGCTCGCCCTGGTCATCGTGCCCCTGTTCTGGGGTGCCGCCCGGCACTTCTCCCGGCTGCTCAAAGAGGCGTCGCGGGAGCGCAGGCGCCGCAGCGGCTCGCTCAGCGCGATCGCCGAGGAGTCGCTGGGCAATGTGGTCCTGGTGCAGGCGTACAACCGGCAGGGCTGGGAGGAGCACCGGTTCCAGCGGGAGAACCTGGGCCGGTTCCGGGCGGCGATGGCCTCGGCGCGGATCCGAGCCGTGTACGGACCCGTCGTCGAGGTCATCGAGGTGGCCGGCGGCCTCGCGGTGATGGGCCTCGGTACCTGGAAGCTGGCCCAGGGGCAGCTCACGCTCGGCGGACTGCTGGTCTTCCTCGCACTGATCGGCAAGCTGTACGGCCCTGTCCGCGGACTGTCCCACCTCGGCACCACGTTCTACGCGGCCTCCGCCTCGGCGGAACGGATCATCGAGCTGCTCGACCAGCGGCCCCAGGTGACCGAGGCCCCGGACGCCCTGCGGACCGGCCGCGCCCGGGGGGAGGTGGAGTTCGACGGCGTGTGGTTCCGCTATCCGGGCGGCTCCTCCTGGGCGCTGTCGGACGTGTCCTTCCACGTGGCGCCCGGGGAGACGCTGGCGCTGGTCGGGGCCAGCGGGGCGGGCAAGTCGACGATCGCCAAGCTCCAGCTGCGCTTCTACGACCCCGACCGGGGCGCGGTCCGCCTCGACGGGACCGATCTGCGCCGGCTCGGCCTGTCCGACGTGCGGGAGAGCGTCGCGGTGGTGCTCCAGGAGACGCTCGTCTTCCACGGCACCGTCCGGGACAACATCGCCTACGGGCGGCCGGGGGCCACGGACGCGGACATCGTCGCGGCGGCGCGGGCGGCGGACGCGCACCAGTTCATCGAGCTGCTCCCGGAGGGCTACGACACCCTGGTCGGCCAGCGCGGCCGGACCCTGTCCGGCGGACAGTGCCAGCGCCTGGCGATCGCCCGCGCGATGATCCGGGACGCGCCCGTACTGCTGCTGGACGAACCGACGGCCGGGCTCGACGTCCGGTCCGGCCGGCGGATCATGGACCCGCTGCGCCGGCTCATGGCCGGGCGCACGACCGTCGTCATCTCCCACAACCTGCTGACCGTCCGCGACGCCACGCGCATCCTGGTGCTCGACCGCGGCCGGGTCATCGAGCAGGGCACCCACGGCGACCTGCTCGGACACGACGGCGCGTACGCCCGGCTGCACCGGCTGCACACGTCGG
This sequence comes from Streptomyces sp. NPDC004658, assembly GCF_040609555.1. Classification (NCBI taxonomy): domain Bacteria; kingdom Bacillati; phylum Actinomycetota; class Actinomycetes; order Kitasatosporales; family Streptomycetaceae; genus Streptomyces; species Streptomyces sp. NPDC004658. The sequence goes on along the minus strand of NZ_JBEXKG010000092.1, from coordinate 1,448 downwards.
CGGTGCGGTCATGAGCGCCCCCGCCGGGACGGACGGCCCGCCCCTGGCCCCCGGCGCGGAACCGGCCCCGGGCTACCGGGTCCTGGCGGGACTCGCGCGCACCGGCTGGCTCGACGTGTACGACGCCTGGAGCGAGGAACGGCACTGCCGGTGCGTGCTCAAGACGGTGCGCGGCGACCGGCGGGGCGAACGGCGGCTGGTGGAGCGGCTGTTGCGCGAGGGGCGGTGGCTGCGGGAGTTCACCCATCCCCATCTGGTCCGCGCCTACGACGTGCGCACCGAGCCGGAGCCGCTCGTCGTCCTGGAGACGCTGACCGGTGAGACGCTGTCCCACCTGCTGCGCCGGCTGCGACGCCGGCCGTCCGCCGCCGACGTGGCGCTCCTCGGGGCGCAGTTGTGCTCCGCCGTCCACTACCTGCACGGCCGGGGTCTGCTGCACCTGGACCTCAAGCCGTCGAACGTGGTGGTGGACCGAGGTCTCGCGAAGGTGCTGGACCTGAGCGTCGCGCGGCCCGCCGGGCCCGCCCCGGCGGGGCTGGGCACCTGCTGCTACCTCGCCCCGGAACAGGCACGGGGCGGGATGCTCACGGCCGCCGCCGACGTGTGGGGCATCGGCGTCACGCTGTACGAGACGGCGTGCGGCGACCTGCCCTTCGCGTGCGGCACAGGACACGGGCCGGGCGACGGCGCCGGTGGCCCGCGGCCGGAGCGCCGGGCGCCGCCGATCGCGTCCCGGCGGCGCCTGCCGGCACCTCTCGCCGCCGCCGTCGACGCCTCGCTGCGCACCGACCCGGTGGCGCGACCCGGCGTCGACGCACTGGCCACCACCCTGGAATCGGCACTGCCCGACCCACCCCCCACCGGCTAACCCACCGCAGGGCACGGGCCGGGCGACGGCACCGGGGGCCGCGGCCGCAGCGCCAGGCGCCGCCGCGGTTCACGTCTCGGGGCTGATGACCTGGCCGTTCCGCAGGTGAGCGGTGGCGAGGACCGTGCCGTCGGGCGACGTCAGACGGGCGGCGGAGTACCGGGCGAGGTCGATGCGGGCCGCCACGCCCCAGCTGCCGCGTCCCTCGCGCACGGGGAAGTCGCCGACGCGGACGGTCCTGCCGTCGGCGCGTTCCAGGAGACAGGTGACCGTTCCGGTGTAGCGGGTGCCGGGGCGGGTGAGGGCCACGGAGACGAAGATCCAGCCGGGGGCGCCGGGATGGGCGTAGACCTCTCCGACGGGCTGCCCGCCGTGCCCGGCCGGGGTCACGTCCCCGACCAGGACCGGCTCGGACTCGACGGCGGGCGGCGGCGAGGCGGTGACCTCCTCGACGGCGGTGCCGGCCGCCCAGCCGGCGGGTGGCTGGGGCCGTCCACGGCGATCTGCACCCCGCCCGGTACGTCCTCCACCGAGGCGAGCTTCGCGACCAGCCGGATGCGGGAGCCGACCTTCACCGGTG